>JALWIX010000073.1 GCA_027082175.1 Campylobacterales bacterium | reverse complement strand
ATGAGTTTTTTGGGAAAATCCGATACGCTTTCCGCAACTATAGAACAGATGATATATCACACAAACGCAGTATGTAACGGCGCAAAAAAAAGTTTTGTTATATGCGATATGCCCTTTGGAACCTATAACACAAAAGAGGAGGCTTTGCAAAATTCGATAAAGGTATATAAAGAGACTCCGGCGGATGCCGTTAAAATTGAGGGCGGAAAAGATAAAGCCCACATAATAGAGTATTTAACTAAAAACGGAATAGCCGTAGTAGGTCATATCGGACTGTTACCTCAAAACGTAAGAAGCGAAGGCGGTTACAAAATTAAAGGAAAAGATAAGAACGAAATAGATGAACTAATAGAAGACGCAAAAGCGGTAGAAAAAGCCGGAGCTTTTTGTATAGTTATAGAAGGCGTAAAACCAAAAGCTGCCAAAGAGATTACCAAAAGTGTCAAAATTCCTACTATAGGCATAGGTGCGGGAGCGGATACGGACGGACAAGTTCTTGTTTGGTCGGATATGCTTGGTCTTTTCGAAGAGTTTAAACCGAAGTTTGTTAAAAGATATCTAAATGGCGCCGAGCTTGTCAAAGATGCTTTGAAAAATTTTGCGAAAGAGGTAAAATCAAGAGAGTTTCCTGACGAGAAACATAGCTACTAAAGAGGAAATATGGAAAGAATAGTAGAGATTGAAAAGTTTAGCGAAGAGGGTGGATTTGAAAACTCTCTTAGACCTTCAAGATGGGATGAGTATATCGGGCAGGAAAAAATCAAAAAAAACCTCAAAGTATTTATAAAAGCTAGCAAAAAAAGAGGCGAAGCGCTCGATCATATCCTTTTTTTCGGCCCTCCTGGACTGGGTAAAACCACTTTGGCTCACATCATTGCGCAAGATATGGAATCAAACATAAAAATAACCGCGGCGCCTATGATAGAAAAGAGCGGAGATTTGGCCGCAATTTTGACAAATCTTGAAGAGGGAGACATACTTTTTATAGATGAGATACATCGGCTTTCTCCAGCAATTGAAGAGATTTTGTATCCCGCTATGGAAGATTTCAGACTAGATATCATCATAGGAAGCGGACCAGCAGCTCAAACTATAAAGATAGATATTCCAAGATTCACTCTTATAGGCGCGACAACAAGAGCCGGAATGCTTAGCAATCCTTTGAGAGATAGATTTGGGATGCATTTTCGTATGCAGTTTTATACGCCCAACGAATTAGCAAAAATCATACAAAACGCATCCGAGAAACTTGGAAAAAAGATAGAACAAGAAGCGGCTCTTGAAATCTCAAAAAGAAGCAGAGGAACCCCAAGAGTCGCCCTTAGACTTCTTAGAAGAGTAAGAGATTTCGCGGAAGTAGAAAATGAACAGATCATCACTTTAAATAGAGCCAAAATAGCCTTAAATGAGCTAGGAGTAGACGAAAGAGGGTTCGATGAATTGGATATAAAACTTTTAAATCTTCTAGCCTCGTCAAAAGGCAAACCTCTTGGTCTTAACACTATTGCGGCTGCGTTAAGCGAAGATGAAGGAACAATCGAAGATGTAATAGAGCCTTTTTTATTGGCTAACGGATATATCGAAAGAACAGCCAGAGGAAGGGTGGCAACGCCTAGAACTTACGAACTGCTAAAGCTTTCACCTAAGGTTCAAGACACTCTCTTTTAAGGATAAACTTTGAAATCAACACATTTTTTAGGGTTATTGTTACTTATAATTGGATATTTTACATATAAAATATTTTATCCGTTTTTAGAAACTATAACTATAGCAATTTTACTTACTATTGCGACATATAGAGTAAATAACTATTTTACACAACAAAGCGGAAAAGAAATTATAGGAGCTCTTTTAAGTACTATAACGATTTCAATACTATTTTTTGCGCCTTTAATATATCTTATTACTAGTGCGGCTACTACGATAGCAAATATAGATATCGACTATATAAAAGAGATATATTCCAATATTTATGTATGGATTACCGATTTTATTTCGCACAATTCGCTTTTTAAAAATAGTCATATTTTAGACTTTATAAAGAATATCGATCTAAATAATCTAATACAAAAACTAGTTGGAATTGCATCAATATTAGCTACGAAAAGCGCAAAATTCATAAAAGATATCATTTTGATTTTGATATTCTATTTTTTCCTAAATCTTTATGGAAAAGAGATTTTACTCTATTTTCAAAAAATAATTCCTCTAACAAAAGAGGAAAGTATAAAACTTTTTGAAAATCTAGCCAATGTCATGGGCGTTGTTTTTAGCTCAATTTTAGTTACTGCCTTTTTTGAGGGTATACTTTTTGGAATAATCGCTCAAATATACGGATACAACGGTTTAATGTTTGGAATCTTATACGGATTTGCCTCATTGATACCTGTTGTTGGCGGGATAATTATGTGGCTTCCGCTCTCTATACATCAGATAACTTTAGGAAATATAAATGCAGCTATTACGATTGCGTTATACTCTATCGTAGTCATATCAATAATAGCCGACACGTTTATAAAACCGGTTATAATAAAATATATCGATTCTATTATGATAAAAAAAGATATATATGTCAATGAGTTATTAATATTTTTCTCAATAGTAGCGGGTTTAACAACATACGGTTTTTGGGGGATGATCTTTGGACCGGCCGTTATTACTCTTTTGATTTCTATTTTAAATATATATCCAGATGTAAAAAAAAATGACATAAAAAAGCTATAAAGGAAAACTATCTTTTACAATAGTTTAAATAAATCCGGATTTAGCAATAAAAATCGGGAAAAGTTGATCATTTTAGCTTAAAAATCTTATGCTGCCAATAAAAGTTTAAAAGAGCGCATAACTCCGCAAGAAACTTCATATGAAGCTGACAATATCAATACGGCCTATCCAAAAAGTTTACGTTGAACAATCCTATCTATTACTTTTTTAAATAAATTTTCAAACGCTAATATATTAGAAAAGGAGAATAAAAATTTGTCAAAATCCCCTTGCCTCTCTAATATTTAATTTTTTAAAATGCATTATCCAATGAAAATACATTGTCAAAACGAAAAAAGGCGTAAAAAAAGATATTAGCGGTATAAAATTTAACAATGACGCCGTAACTGTTATAATCCAGATTACTATTCTATGATGTTTAGCTTCATTTAATTCTTCATTATTACAAAAAAGGGAGCAAATCCCAACAAACGCCGAATCTTTATACAACCATGCCCATAAAAACCATATTGTTAAAATATTCGCAAATGGAATAAATAAAAGAGGAATAGCGACCAATGTAAAAACTATAAATAACAATATATCTCTAAATAGAACAATATAAGAGTTTCTCACGGATATTCTATCGATATCCTTTACGTCTTGATAATGAATCTCTTTTAAAGTTGTCAAATACGGCTCTTTAAATATATAAACTATCGCGTATAGGGTAATAACAAAAAAATTATAGAAGAGATAAAGAGTTAAAAGATATGAAACTCCTTGATCCACGGTCTCAAAAGGGAGTAATGTCAATAACTTTTTGATAATATCATATAAATTTTCCCATTTCAAAATGATTACCAACGACCAAAAAACTGAAATAAATAGAACCAATATAACATTTAAAAACTCATAAAATCTGCTTTCAATTCTTTTATAAAAAAAGTTGCTAAAAAGCGCCACAATAAAAGAATAAGTTACCATAGTCACTAAAATCCATATAAAAAAGGCTATAATAAACGCTCCATTAGCTCTTATAATAGAAAAAGGAATCCACGCTATAGCCTTATATATAACGCTAACCGCCTCATCCCATAACAACCAACCCAAACCGATCCACATAATAGATATAGGAATAGCCGTTATCAACGCAAGTTTTATAGTCTCATAAGAGAGAACATCTTTTATAGACTTGACAAAAAAATAATTAAATTTAACCATAACATGTCCCTTTTTGGCTAAGCTATATTCTATTATAATACAATTTTATTATAACTATTATAATAATAGATAGAGAATTCAGTTCATTCTATTAAATGTCCCACAAATTTGCTCATATTATCGATTATCAATTCCCCTCTTCTAAAACCTACGCCACAGCCTTCATAAGCAAAAAATACTCCGGCTTGATAGACTCTTCCCCTCTTATCTTTTGGAAGTTCTATAAACTCTTGATATATAGGCTTAAAATTACCATACTCGCCATCTTTTTTTTCTATCAACTTACCGTTTTCATCATAAATAACAACATTTTCTCCCTCTCTGCCAAAACACCTTTTTTCTACAAATTTTTTTCCTTTTAAAGGTTCAAAAGAGGTCGTTAAAAGAAGAGGGTGTTCTGGAAAGAGATCCCACAATATCTTCATCATCCCTTTGCTTTGAAATAAAAGAGTATAAGGAGGATTAAAAATAATCGCTTTTTGATTTTTGACTATATTCGTTAAAATTGCGGCTAACTGAGGCTCTTCGATAGCTATATCCTCCCAAGGTATCAATTTAAACCAAAATTCGAAATTTTTCTCATTACAAAAGATACCCTCATCGCTAAATCCTACCTCATCTACGTAGCAAAAATCTGTCTCAAAACCGGCTTCGCTTGCCATAACCTGAAGAAGCTTCGTAGTATTTTCATCCTCAATGCTGCCTTTTATGGAACTAAAGAGTATTTTCCATCCCTCATACCACTCATCAAAGTTAGATATATCCTTATGGAGAGTAACAGTTCGTTTAAAATTATCTTTTATAGCCTCATAAACGTTATTGAACTGTTTTGCCTCATTGAGACCGTTATATTTTAGCATCGCCCACTGAAGTATCGCCGTTTCAAAAAGAGCTGTAGGAGTATCGGCGTTAAACTCCAAAAGCTTTATAGGTTTACCGTCGATTCCTCCGGCAAAATCAAATCTTGAGTAGATATGCCAGTGAACGTCATTTTCCCAACTCTTTTTTATAATATCAACAAGATTAAAAGGTATGTTTAGTTGATGAAAAAGGTTGTTCTTTATAACGTATTGCGCAGCCTCTACGTACATATCGTATAGTTCATTAGCCGCCTCATAGTAGGCGTTTGCCTCGTCTTCGCTTAAAACAACTAATTCGTCGGCTACATAAGGCGAACCATCATTGTCGGTATGCCATTTAAAACCTATACTTTCAAGATACTCCGAACTTAAAGGCTCAATCTTTTTTAGTTTGACCACTTCTTCCTCTTTTTTTTACATATTTGATCACCAAATACGGCATAACGGCTAAAAAGATCATAAATACGAAAGTAGTATAAAGGCCAATCATATGCACATCATTATCCATTTTATCCTCCAAAAGAAAAACTAGATTTGGAACTTTGTCCTGTTTTAGAGAAAAAACCGCTTTTTGCAGATGAACTTTTGTTAAAAGAGGCGGTTTTTCTCTTTTTAAAAGATTCTACGCTTCTTTGATAAACGGACGGCGAACTATAACTTTTTTGTCTTTGTTGCTGATAAGTGGGATTTTTAAAAAGTTTGCTGCCGATCCAACTTCCTATAATGGCGCCCGCCGCGCTTGCCAATATTATCTCTCCTAAGCTCATCTGACTGTGAATTTGCGGATTTGTTAAAGAGCTTTGATTGTTTTCTATCTTTTTAGCTTCCTCTTTTACTAGTCTGTCTAACTCATCTTTACTCAAAATCCTTTCTGTTCCGTTGATATCCCTCAAAATAACTCTTGTTTGGGAACTTGGATACTCTTCTACTATCTTATAGGTTCCCGGACCAACTTCTTGAATAACTACGAAAGCACCCTGTTTTTGGACGGCTTCTTCAAAAGCGTTATTTTGATTTTGTGAACTTTTTTGTTCGCAACCGGTTATTCCCATTATCAAAAAGGCGCCTAGTCCGCCAACCATAGCATATTCAGATATTTTTCTTATATGTCTCAACTCTCTTTCTCCATAGATAAAAATATAAAATAATACTAACTATCATCATAATTATAGATAAAATCTGTCCCATCGTCATCCAGCCGCAGCAGATATATCCTAGCTGAATGTCAGGAGCTCTAAAAAATTCCGCTACAAACCTGAAAAATCCGTATAAAAATCCGTAAAGCAGTATCAACTCTCCGTCAAAACTCTTTCTTTTTCTATACCAATAAAGAATAACAAATATCAAAAAACCTTCCAAAAATGCTTCATAAAGTTGAGACGGATGCCTTAAAACTCCATTTACATATATTCCCCAAGCCACATCAGTCTCTCTACCGATTAATTCCTGATTTAAAAAATTACCGATTCTTCCGAAAATATAACCAAGAGGTACCGAAACTGCAACTATATCCATCAAAAACCAAAAATCTTTCTTATATCTTTTAGCATAAATGAAAGTAGCTATCAAAAAACCTATAAGCGCGCCATGATAGCTCATCCCCCTAATACCTACAAAAGTTCCGTTCATAAACGGATTAAAAATCTGCCAAGGATGAGTTAGATAGTAAGAGGTGTGAGTGTCATAAAAGATAATATATCCTAATCTCGCCCCTAAAATTACGCCTATCTCTACGTAGATAAAAAAGGCTTCAAGCTCTTTTTTGGAAATTGGAAGTCCATCTTTTTTTACTAAATATTCGGCAAACCATAAAGCAACAAGAAGAGATAAAACATACATTATCCCGTACCAATGTACGGGATAATTAAAAATATAAAAAGCTACAGGATCAAATTTATCATATATATACTGCCATTGTGTCATTATTCAAGGATACATCTAGCATTTAGAGGCTGAACAGGTCTGTTGTTTTTACCCATTACTTTTCTCATTTTGGAAAGCTGCTCTTTTGAAGCTTCAACCTCATGTTTTAGTAATATCCATCTAACTCCTTCTGTACAAGGAGGAGTAGTTAAAGAACCGTTAAATCTATAATAGTCTAATTTCTTAGGAAATAGCTCTCCGGGGTTAAACATCTCGTCCAACAGAGCAATATGGTTTATCTCTTTTGGTAATTTTGATAAAAACTTATCTACAGCAGCGTTTCTTTTACCCTCTTTAAACATTATCCCTATTACGGCAATGTTTCCATCTTTGTCTAAATGAACAAAATGCACTTCCATAGGGAACTGCTCGCCTTTTATCGTATTTTCGCTAGGAGTATGAAAATGAAACTGTTTAAGGGTAAACGTAACTCCGTCAACAACTATTTCATTTTTCCCTTGAGTATTAACTTTTATCGTATGTCCGTTGTTTACTACGCTAACCGCATTTCCCGCATAAGTAATATCAAGTTTGGGCAAATCTGCTTCTATAACTCTATTTACATCTATCGGCGACTGATTTTTACCCTCTTTACACATAAAATATTCATCTTTCAAATCACCCCAATGAGCCGGTCCCGTATCGCCGCTATAGCTCCAATGACTTTTATGCTCTTTTTCGTGTTCATGTCCGTGTTCAGAGGCAATAGCTGAACCGCTCAACAACAAACTAGCTACCATAACTCCCGTAGCAATCTTTTTCATAGCAACTCCTTTTTTGCAATGTTAAATAATTGAATAGTCTTTTAGACTACTCAACTATTTATACATTCTCTTTTAAAGCCTGAGCTATCAATTCCAACGGATTTTTAAAAACAGCTTCCACTCCGTTTTGATATAACGCGTTGCTTAGTTGAACTCTACAAGCGCTGCATTCCGCTGCCACTACGTTTGCGCCGGTCTCTTTTATCATAGCCGCTTTAGGTTTCCCGGCCGCTTCTGCCAAATGAAACTTTTCACTCTGAATCGTTACACCTCCAAAACCGCAACATCTGTTGGGATCGCTCATCTCTACAAGATTGAAATTTTTGCTTAAAAGAGCTCTTGGTTCTTTATATACTCCTTGAACTTTCCTTGCGTGACAAGGATCGTGATAAGTTACCAAGTTATTTAACTTCACTCCCCTTTTTCCTAAAAGAGATTCAAGCTCCGTATGTTTATATAACCACTCCGTAGCCATAAAAATCTTTTGATTTAGTCTCTCAGCTCTTTTCACCCAATCTTCCATTTTTCTATTTCTAAAAAACACAACCCAATCATGCTTTATCATAGCGCTACAAGTCGCCTCAGGAATCAAAACGGCCTCTACTTCATCTATAAACGTCTCAAAATACTCTATATTTTTTTTAGCTAAATCCTCTACAGTATCAAAATCTCCCGTAAAATAAGCGGGCGCGGCGCAACATTTTTGTTTTTTCGGTATCAAAATGTCAATCCCAAGCTCTTTTAAGATATATACCAGCGAATGACCTATATCGGTATAGTTGTAATTGGCCAGACACCCTATAAAAATTGCAACTTTCCTATCGTTTCTATTTTCTATCCTCTGGGGATAACTATTTAAAAAGCTCTTACTTGCGATAGAAGGCAATAGTCTATCTTTTTTTATCATCGGCAAATCAAATTTTGGTATCAAACCTCCTCTTTTTTTATCCTCTTTTACAGCGCAACTTTTAAAGACATACCCTAGCTTACTTGCAATATCCATAACCAATCTATGTCTTAAAAGCCAAAAAAACGCTTTTTTATACCATGCTATGCCATATTTGTCCGCTATATCTCTTCTAACCTCTTCTATAACCATATCGGTCGGCAAAGAGTTTGGACAAACCTCAACACAATTAGTGCACAAAAAACAGCTCTCAAAAATATCTTTTGCCGTTTTATCTAGTTCTAACTCACCTTTTTGATAATTTCCTAAAAGCTCTATAAATCCTCTTGGACTCGTAACTTCATCCGCGTTAACTTGATGTATGGTACAAGTTGGAATACATTTTCCGCATTTTATACACTCGTCGCTTACTTTAGTAAATTCGTACAAAACACTCCTTTTATATTTTAAACATATTTATAAATAAAACAGAACAAATTATACAGTTTTACTAAATACTTTCTTGCCTTCTCCATATTTTTTAAGATAGGCGTCAAAACACATAGCAATATTTCTTATCAACAGAGTACCGGTTTGATTGACTTCAATACCATTATCGCTAACTTTGACCAGCCCCTCATTTTCAAACTCTTTTAACTGCTCTAAAGACTCTTTAAAATACTCTTTAAAATCTAATCCAAACTCTTTTTCAAATCTTTTTATATCAAGTTTGAAATTTGCCATCAACTCCATAATGACATATTTTCTAACTTTATCGTCAAAATTTAACTCTATTCCTCTCCAATAAGGAAGCATATCTTTGTCTATCGCCTCTTCATATTCTTTCATATCTTTAAAATTTTGCGCATAATAATCCACACCCTCGCCTATACTAGTCAACCCTATTCCTATAAGGTCCGCTCCTCCTTTTGTGGTATATCCTTGAAAATTTCTATGCAATTCGCCTTTTTCGATAGCTTTAAAAAGTTCATCTTCAGGTTTGGCAAAATGATCCATCCCTATCATTTTATAACCGTTTCTTGTCCAAAAATCTATAATAAACTTTAATATTTTCAACTTCTCTTCAGGCTCTGGAAGAGTCGTCTCGTCAATTTTTCTCATAGTTTTTTTCAACCAGGGAACATGAGCGTAATTAAAAATCGCCAACCTATCCGGATTTAGTTTTAGAGTAAGCTCTAACGTCTCTTTAAAACTATCGAGGGTCTGAAAAGGAAGGCCGTATATAAGATCAATATTAACGCTAGATATTCCGGCGCCTCTAGCAAGCTCGACAGCTTTTTGCGTAATCTCAAAACTTTGCAAACGGTGAACCGCGTTTTGAACCTGTTCGTTGAAATCTTGCACTCCAAAACTTACTCTGTTAAAACCGCCTTCTACTAGAACATCCATTTGCTCTTTAGTCAAAAATCTAGGATCGATCTCGCAACTTACTTCTGCCTCTTTATCAAAGTTTGGAAAAACATCTTTTATAGTTTCTATAATATCTTTTAATTGATTTGCGGAAAAGAAAGTGGGCGTGCCTCCTCCAAAATGAAGCTGGATCACATTTCTTGAGGTGTCTAGATATCTTTTTAATATATACATCTCCTTCTTAAGATAAGATATGTATCTCTCTTTCTTCTCCTCTTTCGAGGTAAAAACCACATTACATCCGCAAAAATAGCAAGCGCTTCTGCAAAATGGAAGATGAAAATATAATGAAAGTGGTCTTTGAGTATTTTGTTCTTGAAGTTTTTGAATATATTTGTCATAGGTAAAATCTTCGCTAAACTCAACAGCCGTAGGATAACTAGTATATCTTGGACCGGGTTTAGCGTATTTAGTAAACTTTTTAAAATCAATCATATTTTCCCCATTAAAAGATTTACTTTATTGTACAAAAAAAATATAATTTATGGATAAAATTTAAAATATAAGATTCGCAATATAACTCTGACACACTCTTAATCCACGCGATAACTCCTATCGCTTTTTAAATTTGCGAAAATTGCGAAAATCTCTTTCTTAGTAATCTCTTTGTCTTCAAAGATAAAAATATAGTTTTTAGTAATGTAACTTTTTTCAATTTTGAACCGATATCTTCACACTTTTACTTAAAATATTTCCCAAATTATCTTCCCATAAGGCTTTTATCCTGCCGCTTTTGAAAACTCTTAGAGGAAATTTTACTACAAGCTTCGGACTAGCGCTTACTTCAAAATCAAAACTGCATACCAAAATATCTTCAAAAAATATCTTAAGCTCTTTCACAAAAAATTTAGGTTTTATTTTATTGGTCGTCTTGTCTTTTTGAAAACCTGAGTCCATTGGGTGATATGTCGCCGCAGTAAAAATTACCACATCTCCCTTTTTTATCTCTTTTTTTAAGGGCTTTATAACTCCTCTTTTCCATTTAAAACCCATACTCATTTTACTCCTTTAACTGCAACCGCTAATAGCAACTTTTACTCTTTTTCTCTTCTCAAAAATCTCGCCTATATTACTTCTTGCTAAAATCGCTACATCTTGAGTTTCGGAGAGTTTTATATTTACAAACAGATAAGCCTTCGCGTTTATAAATGTGTAGTTTGCTTTAATAATCTTAGCTACCGGGTTTTTCGTAGCTAAAATATATATATGCTCAATATATCTATCCTCTTTCATCGGATAGTCTATATCTACTTCAACAGGAACGACAAGCCCCTTTTTAACCTCTTTTGGTATTTTAAGTTTTATCTTTTCCGAATCTTTGTAAATCTTTTTCACGCCTTTTATCGCATCTTCGTAAGCCTCTTCAAAACCTATCTTACCAGATACGTTTTTAGCGAAAATATCAACACCCGCCAAAGAAAGCGCGGCGAAGGAGCTATTTTTTAAAAAATCTCTTCTTTCCATCAGTATATAACCACCTCTTTAGAGTATATTTCCAAAGGCTTGACAACCGCTCCCAAAGACACTAGTTTTTTAGCTTTTCTAATATTTTTGTAAAACTCTTTAAGTTCCGGTTTAAAACTTTTAAAATAGTCAAAAAACTTAGCGGGTCCCAAAACGGCGTTTGCCCAAAAAACGCCATCTTCGTCAACATCTAAAACTATAGACGCCATAGGTTCTTTTGCTGGGCCAGCCAAAACTTTTGCGCCCATTTTTGGATCAAAAGCTGAAAGATGCGAGGCGCAAACTATAACTCCTCCCTTTTTATAAGCCATACTCTTTTTCTCTTTTGGAATATATCCAATAAAACTCTCATTAGGATTTGGATGTGCCAATTGATGAGGACAGATTGCGCTGTAAGCTACAACTTTTTTATCTTTCCCCACGCCGCCTTTCCACATATACTCGTTTCCCTCTTCATCTCTTAATCTGATCTCTTTGGTTGCAGGCTCGCTAAGCTTTATCAAAAAGCAGGGGGTAGAAGCGTACGGATAGTTAAAAACGTAAGTCGTTTCTTCTTGCAAAATATCTTCTTTTAGAGGATTACCGTAACAATCAAGCAACTTTACTCTATTGAAAGATTTAAACAGTCTCCCATCATCTGCCTTCAAATAACCCTCTATAAAATAGGGCGACACCGCAATTAAAAGCGTGCCTTTTGCGCATATTTTAAAAAATGAGCGTCTCTCCATAAACCTCCTTTACATAAACATATCTCTATACATCCCTTTAGCCCACTCTAATAGCCCTTTTCCGCTCATTATCCCCTGTCTTCCTTTCCAATTTTCCATAGTAGATGCATCTTTGAAGGTAAATGCCTTCTTCTTTTTATCATAAGCATATTTAGCGTTTACAGATATCGCTCTTATAGGCTCCCCAGAAACTGCAGAGTAACAAACAGTAATCGGAGAATCCCACTTAAACTCTTTACCGTCAATTATAGAAGCGATAATTTTCGCCACAAGATGTCCCTCAGAGTTTGCCGTATTGCCCGATTTGCTAAATCCCATAGGTCTTACGTCGCCCGCACAGTAGATATAAGGGTCTTCTTTTGACTGATAAGTAAAAGGATCAATATCTGCCTCTTTTTTATTAAATGCGCTATCTTTTGCTACGCCTGCGACCTCTAAAAGTTTAGAGCCTCTAATTCTTGGATAGAAGGAGGCATCTGTAAAATCTATCTCATCTCCCATGTCAGTCACTACTCTTTTTTTATCCAAATCTATCCCGGTTATTTTCGAACCTGGCAAATACTCTATATACTCTTTATACAGCTCGTTAAACGCCGAACTAAAACCGTCTTTTTTTATTGTAATATCCGGATTTTCATCAATCAAAACAACTTTTCCTTTGATTCCCTCTTTTTTCATATACCATGCGATCAAAGACGCCCTCTCATAAGGTGCGGGGAGACATCTGTAATTTCCGCCAGGAACCGTCAAAACGAAATTGCCCTCTTCAAACTCTTCGATTTTTCTCTTTAAAGTAAAATGTTCGCTTCCGGGAATAAATCCTGCGGGATAAAAACCTCTTAGTTTCGTTTCCAACTCTACATCGCCCTTTGTCCACTCTTCATAATCGTAGTCTATCCCCGGCGCTAAAACCAAATAGTCGTAACTTACAACACCTTCATTTGTAAAAACCTTTTTTGAGACTCTATCTATATCATATACGGTCGCATTAAAATATATATAACCGTTATTTTGAGAGGCTTGCAGATAATCATGGGTTAAAAACTGAAGATCTATTAAATCAACAAGCCAAAGGTTACTTAACGGACATGAGATAAAAACCGATCTTTTTTCAATTAAAACAACATCGGTCTTAGGCGAAAACTTTTTTAGATATTTAGCTACGGCGAGACCAGACCAACCTCCTCCTACAATAACTACTCTAGGACCTTTCGGTTTTGGTAAAGGAGCATTTTGAACCCCATAAGAAGAGACACTTTTTTTAATATCATCATCTTTTTTAGAATGCTCGGAACCAAACGCAGTGCTAGCCGCTAAGATCGTGGAAATCTTAAGTAAATCTCTTCTTGATAACGCCATTTTTTATCCTTTAAAATTTATTTATCTAAAGCACAATATTTATCAATTTTTATGATAAACTAATAGATGACTTCAATTTTATTTATGGTATAATAAATGTTGGATGCTTAATTTATGCTTAATTTATTAAAAATTTCTTATAATTAGCGACTTATTTGTTATAATTATAGTTTATATAAGCGGGTTTTATGGCTATTTGCCGCAATTTCGACAAATAGCCTATTGAAGGTTGTTGTTTGGGGGAAAGCCTAAATCTTTTAGTTTTAAAAAGAGATTTGGATAGTTCTTTTTTATATCCTTGATTAGACTCTTTATATCGATATCTAAAAGATGCTTATCTTTTGTTTTTGAAAGTCTGTTTTGAATCTCTTGCATAGCTACTACCCATACGTCGTTAAAATCTATAGGAAGATTTTCCAATATCGCCTTCTCTAGCTTTAGATTGAAATTTTCATATTTTGTTTTTTTAATCGAGTTTATCAACTCTAAAATCGATTCAATCGAAGATAAGAAAAAGACTTTATTGTCTCTTCCTATAACAAACCAGGGCGCGTTTGAATCCCACTCTCCTTTTATTAACTCTAAAACTTTTTTATTAGGATCATCCGTATCGTTAATCTTAACAACTACAATCTCGTCTCTGTTTACTATGCCTAGCTCATCGGCCAGCCTGTCTATATTTTGTAAGAGATTTTTTCCGTCAATATTTTTTAACTGCACTACTCCTCCAAGTTTATAATTTTCGATTTTTATCTAACCAAACCATTACGCCCTTTTGGGCA
>JALWIX010000072.1 GCA_027082175.1 Campylobacterales bacterium | reverse complement strand
AAAACCGTAAAATATTTGATATTAGGTATGTTTTGAAGCTTTTGCCTCAATTTTCTTTCAATATCCCAAATCGATTCTTCTCTCTCAAATCTGTTAACGTAAGCCGCAGTTATAGAAATCTGATCTATGCCGCTTCCGCTGCCAATACTCAAAACGCCCGCTTCGCTTCCAATACTTGCTGAGACTCTAAGCACTTTACCGCTCTCATAGATAGCTTGATTAATCTTCTTAAGCGTCTCTTCGCTCTTTTTTATAGGTAGATTTGGATCCATCGTAACGTTTATCATAACTATCCCGGTATCCATAGGCGGCATAAGCTCTTGCCCCACTATCGGCATAACCACTCTTGCGCTTATGGCAAAAAGGATAAATAGGGTTACGAAATATAAAACGGATACCGCCTTGCTCTCCATAGCTTTTTTAGCCAGAGCGATAAAAAAACTTCTCGCGGCGCTGTTAAAGCTATCCGTTATTTTTGCAAAAAGAGTTTCGGCTTTGAGAATCCAAGGCGATTTAATGGCTAAAAATTTTAAACTTAAAAGAGGCACCGTCGTTATAGATATGATATATGAAGCGGCCAATGCGATAAGGAGGGTGGAAACAAGCGGTCTAAATATGGTTTGAGGATAGTCTCCTACAAACATTATCGGAAAAAGAGCGGCCATTGTGGTTATAGTACCGCTTAAATCTGCGAACATTATCTCCTTAGTCCCTTCAATTACCGCTTTTTGTATGGGTTTTTTGAGCTCTTTGTAGTGGCGCTCAATATTTTCCATTACCACTACCGCATCATCGAGTAATAAACCTAACGCCAAAATAATCGCCGTTAGCGTGACTACGCTAAACTCGATCCCGAAAAGATACATCATTGCCACGGTTGCCGCATATACCAACGGTATGGTAAAAAGCACAACTAAAACCTGCCTTAAAGACGCAAGGAAAAAGAACGCTACTATCGTCGACATCACAATCGCGTCTCTTAGAGATTCGAACATATTGGTAATACTTTGCTCTATGGTGTCTTTTTGCGTATCTGTTATCTCAAAAGTGAGTTGCGGGTAACTCTCTTTTAAAGATTGTAGTTTTTCCTCTACTTTATTGATAGTTTTTATAACGTCCGCATCTATAGAGCGTTGTACAGCCAAAGCGATAGAAGGTTTGCCGTTTCCATAATACAGCGCAGTATTGTCGTAATGACCGTAATATACTTTCGCTATATCTTCTAGAGTAAGATTATCGGTAATATAAAGTTTTTTTATCTTTTCTAATGTGTCTCGTTTTCCGTTTGATTTAAGCAAAAATCTGCCTCTAGGTATATCTAAAAAACCTATCGCATAATCTTTATCATTTTTGGAAAGAGCGGCTAAAACCTTATCAAAATTTAAAAAATATCTATCAAGCAGGTTTTTATTTATCTCTACTAAAATCTCTTTTTTATATCCGCCGAATATATCAACGTTGGAGACTCCTTTAACTTTTAAAAGTTCATTTTTTATCTTATTTTCGCAAATCTCCCGAACTTCTATTAAGGTTCCGTTTTTTGATGACACTCCTATAGTAATTACCGGCGCGGTAGCCGCGGTTATTTTATGTATCTGGGGTTCTTTTATGTCTTCCGGAAGCGAAGAGCGTATTTTAGAAATAGCGTTAGCTACGTCGCTCGCCGCGCTTTCGATATCTTTTTCATACTCAAATTCAGCCCTAATAACGCTTACTTCGTCTATAGTGGTAGAGTAGACTCTCCTTATCTTGTCGAGAGTATAAAGCTCTTTTTCTACGGGGACGGCCACATTGGAAGCTAAATCTTTTGCGCTTGCGCCGGGCCAAATGATAACGGTGGCTATTTCGGGTCTATTTGAATCGGGAAATAACTTTCTATCTATAGAGTTGTAGCCGTATATCCCTAAGAAAAGAAATAGTCCTAAAAAAGAGATAGTAAAGTATGGTTTTTTTAATATTTTTTCAATCCAGTTACTATTCATTGCGGATAGCCTTTACCTCATTAAGAAAAAATAGTCTAGATAATTTATCGTTGCTTCCTATGGCGACCGGTTCTTTGATATCGGAAGATATAACGGCATAACTTTCGTTTTTAGCCAAGATTTTTATCTTTTTTGGATGGAAGCGGCCGTTTCTATATATGAAAACGTAGTTTTCGTCATACTTTTCTAGTATCGCATTAACGGGAACGCTTACTCCTTTTACGCTCTTTTGGACAACTTCGACTTTAACGTTGGCATTTTCCGGAAGATTTAAAGGTTTAAGTTCTATTCTCGCAACACTTAAAGAGTTTTGTGAATCCGGAAGAATTTTAGATATAAAACTCTCTTTACCTTCAACATAAGCTTTCATTCCTTGTTTTATTTCTAAAGTAGGCTCAAATACAAACTCTACCTTTTTTTTATCGCCTAAAAGCTCTAAAATTGGCTTACCAGGCACGGCTAGATCGCCCTCTTTGAGATATAGTTTGCCTACAATGCCGTTAATAGGAGCCGTGATGAGGGTATATCTTAATTGCTCTTTTTTTGATCTTAAAGCGGCTCTCATAGCTTCGATCTCTTTTGTTTTAGCTTCTATATTTTTTTTGGTTGATTTTAACTTTGCTAGTTTGGAGTCGACTATAACTTTTGATTGATCTAGCTTTTCTTTTGGCAGCGCTCCAGCCTCGTAAAGCGCTCTGTTTCTTTCATAAACCTCTTTGGCGTAAAGATAGTCGCTTTTTAAGGCAAAAAGCGTATCTTTAATCGATTCAAGAGAGTATTGCAGAGCTTTTATGGAAGCTTCTTGCGATTTTATAGCCTCTTTAAGTTCCCTATCGTCTATCTCTACTAAAGGCTCGCCCTTTTTTATACTTGCTCCTTCGGTTACAAAAAGTTTTTTTACGAAGCCGCTTAGTTTAGAAGAGATTTTGGGATGCAAATCGGAGTAATATCTTCCTACAAATACTCTTCTTTGTTCAACTAGCCTCTCTTTAGGGTCGGCAACTTCTACGCTAACAAGTTTGGCTTTAGTAGTCGGTAGGGACTCAAGTTCGGCTTTTTTCTTGTTGATTATGACTATTCCGGCGCCTATCAATAATAGAAGAGTTAAAACGGTAAATATCTTTTTCATTTTTCACCTGCCGTTAAATAATTGTAATAAGCTTTTTGTATGCTTAAGTCATATTTGGCCTCATAAAGCTCGCTTTTTGCTTTTTCATATTTGGCGATAGCGTAAAGCAGATCATACATATCCGATGCCCCTTTTTCATATTTTATCTTTTCTACCTCTTTTATCTTTTTTAAAAGCTTTAACTGTTTTTTTGTTGAAACAATTTTTGCTTTTGCTATTGAGATACGATTTTTGGCCTCTTGTAAATCTTTTTTTAGCTTAAGAGCGGTATCTTTTAATTTTAGTTTAGAGATCATATATGAGATTTTCGCTTTTTGTAGTTGGGAATTTTTATATCCGAAATCTAAAATATTCCAATTTACGTTAATACCTCCTTGCCATAGCTCCTCTTCGCTATCTTTTGCCATATTTTTTCCGTAGTATAAATTTAGCGATATTTTGGGATAATAGAGAGAAGAGGCTTGTTTTATAGCTTTTTTTGCTTTTTGAGTTTCAAAAAGCGGTTTTTTGTATATATACATATCTTTTGTGTCTAAATCCGTGTTTATAAGAGTCTCTTTAGTTTCAATCAGCTCATCGATACTTTCAACTCCCATCGTATATGCAAGTTTAGATTTTAAAATTTTGATATTTTTTTCTAAATTTTCTATAGAATAAATACTGTTTTGAAGATCAGAAGAGACTTTTAATAGGTCAATCTTTGCGTATTTGCCGATTTTAACACCGGTTTCGGTATCTTTATAAAGTTTTTCGAGAGCTTCTTTATAACTTATAGCGCTTTTTAGCTGTTCTTGTAGCGACAAGGTTTTATAATATAGCGATTTAATGTTGTAGACAAGCTGCTCTTTTGTAAGTTTTAGCTCGGTTTGAGATAGATTTTTGTTAATTTCGGCAATTTTTATCGAGCTTACGTCCGCAAACCCGTTAAATAACATCACTTCATATACCGTGCCCGCGCTAGTTATATCGTTGCTTGTAACTATACCGGGCGTAATAGGCGGAACTATAGGGGTCAATGTTCTTGGAATATTGTAGTGAGTATAACTTCCCACAAAAGATATTTTTCCTAGATTTTTTGATTTTTTAGATTTTTTTTCAAACTCGGCTTGAGTCACTTTTTCTTTTTGTATTTGGTATAGCGGACTCTTTTTTAAGGCAATCTCTATCGCTTCCTCTAACGTTAGCGCCCAAATAGAGTTTAACATAAAGATAATAAACAACAGTTTGCGCATATGCCTGCCTATTTTAAATATATTTATAATTTCAGTTCATATGATAAAACAGTATTCCTTAAATAAGAATAAACTAATAAAAAAATGAATATAATTCATATATTGGTGATTGGTGTATTAGTATATTGGTATATTGCTATATTAGTGTAATGAGTATATTGAAAACAAACATATTAAAAATTATTAACTAACCAATACACCAATAACCAAATATACCAATAACAAATATCAAAGGAATACTATGAAAAAAATAGGCTCAATTTTACTCATAATGTTGATTTTAATATTTAGTTATATAGCCTACGATTATATAAGTTACAGAACTAAAAATGCGGTAAGCGATGCTGCGTTTATAAAAACGGATACGCTTTTGACCCTCTCTTTCAAAGTGGACGGCAAAGTGGCGGATATGTTTAAAAAAGAGGGAGATCGCGTTAAAAAGGGAGAGCTTTTGGCTCTTATAGAGGACAAAGATTATAGAGTCGCGTTAGAGAGAGTTGAAAAAGAGATAGAATCGTTAAAAAAGAAGAAAGAAGCTCTTGAGTTAAAGATCGAAAGAACAAAAAGAGAGCTTGATATATCTGAAAAATTGGCTAAAAACAAAATAGAGTATATTCATACAAAAATAGAAGCTTATAACTTAAAAATTTCTGCGGATAGACAAAACCTTAATAAACTACAAAAAGATGAGAAGAGATACAAAAATCTATTTGAACAAAAACTTATCTCACAAAATGATTACGAAAAGATAAAAACAAAACTCGACTCTTTAAAAGATTTAATTGAGGCTCAAAAAAAGGAGCTAAACTCTTTGTATGTTGAACTTGAAAGCGCAAAAAAAGAGGCCAAATTGGTAGCGGTGCAAAAGAGATTGCTTTTAGAATTACAAAAAGATAAAGAGTCTTTAAAAAACAAGATTGAGGCTTTAAAAAAGAGAGCTAAAGAGTTAAATAATAAAATACAATATTGTAAACTTTATTCTCCAGTAGATGCGGTCGTAGCGAAAAAATTTATAAATATATCCAGCGTTATAGAGAGCGGTTACCCAGTATACTCCGTTGTCAACCCTAAAGATTTACATGTTGAGGTACTGCTTAGCGAGAAGAAATTAAAAGGGGTAAAAGAGGGTAATAGCGTTAAAATCAAAGTCGACGCATATCCAAACAAAGAGTTTAAAGGAGTAGTGCAAAAAATACTTCCGGCCTCAGCCGCAACCTTCAGCTTAGTTCCAAGAGATATAGCCAGCGGTGAATTTACAAAACTTGATCAAAGATTTACCATTCGTATAAAAATTTTAAATCCCACTGAAGATTTAAGAGTGGGGATGGGAGCTACTGTCGCTATTAGTCGGCAGTAGTTTGTTATTAGTTAATTGGTGTATTTGTATATTGGGAGATAAGATGAAAAGATTGGGAGATTTAGAAATCTATAGGTGTTCTTTAAAATTATCTGAAAAGGCTTGGCATATTTATAAAAAAATTCCAAAAGAATTTAGATTTGAAATATCATCTCAATTTTTAAGTTCCGTTGATTCTATAGGAGCTAATATTGCAGAAGGATATGGGAGATTTCACTATAAAGATAGTTTAAAATTTTATTACAACAGCAGAGGCTCTCTATGGGAAGCAAAATATTGGCTGATCTTAATATATAAAAGAGAGTTTATATCAAAAGAGGAGTTTGATGGATTTATAAATGAATTGGAGGTTTTGGGTAAAAAATTGAATAATTTTATAAATAGGCTAAAAAATGCAAAAAAATAGTCCTAATACACCAATAAACCAATATACTAATAACAAAAATCCATGGGACATCACTACAAAAGAGAGGATAGTCTATACCATTATCGTTATGGTTGGCGCTTTTATGGCTATACTCGATACTACTGTGGTAGACGTTATAGTTCCAAAGCTCACGGGGCCTCTTTCTACGGATATGTATGGAGTGCAGTGGATTATAACTAGCTATATGGTGGCTGCGGCCGTCGGTCTATTAATATGCGAATATCTTATAAAAAAGTTTGGTTCAAAAAAAGTTTATTTGACCGGTGTTGCTATGTTTAGCATAGCCTCTATGTTTTGCGGGCTTTCCAATACCCTTGAGACTATAATCGTAGCAAGAGTAGTGCAAGGAGTTGGAGAAGCTCTAATTATGGTTACTAGTCATGTAATGATCTTTTCATATTTCCCTCCTAAAATGAAGGGGTTGGCAATGGGTATTTTTGCTTTGGGAGTAAGTTTTGCTCCGGCTCTTGGACCGACTGTAGGAGGGTATCTTACGGAGTATTATAACTGGAGAATGGTGTTTTTTATAAATGTTCCCATAGGAGTTATTTTAGTGGTTGCGGGGTTAATCTATCTACCCAAAGATAGGTTTTTTGAGAAGATGAGTTTTAATTTTAAAAGTTTTGTTTTGATATCTATAGCAACGGTATCTCTTCTTATTATGTTAAGTCGGGGACAGCAACTTGGCTGGTTTAGTTCTGTGGAGATAGGAGTTTTGCTATATATTTCGATTACGGGGTATATTTTATATATTTTGGCCGAGATGCATTCAAAAAAGAGTTTGATAGATTTTTCTCTATTTAAAAACGCTGACTTTACGAACGGAATACTTATATATTTTTTTATACTCGGATTTAGTATGTATCAATATTTTTATCTTTTGCCGGTATATTACGAACACATAAAGATGCTTCCAACGTTAAACGCCGGCATAGCTATATTTGCATTTGCGCTTTTTATAGGAATTTTTTCGCCTATAGCCGGTATTATGAGTGATAAGATAGGAGCTAAAAAAACATTGGCCATAGCGGCTTTTATCTATCTTTTTACTTCCTTTTTTCTGCTTCCTAAACTTAATTATTATACGCCTTTAATGCAAGCAATAGCGCTTACAATCCCTTTTGGGATCGGTATGGGTATGTTTTTTGCTCCCGTTACCGTCCTTGTTTTACAAAGCGCGCCTCAAAATAAAAGCGAATTGGCAATTGTGCTTATGGATTACGTAAGGTTTGTAGGCGGAAGTTTTGGAACGGCTCTTGCTACAAACAATATGGAGTTCTTTAAATCTTTAAATTTCGATAGAATGACACAGATACAGAACCTAGAATACGTTTATTTTTTTCTTGAAAAGGTTAAAGAATTTTTAGGAGTTTCCAAAGAGTTGGTAGAAGAGGTTTTTAGGAACTACGAACTTTTTATGAGTTATAACTACGGTTTTTATAACACTTTTTTACATGCAGCTTATTGGGGACTGTTTGGAACTATTTTCGTAATATCTCTTTTTTTTCAGAAAAGATCGAAGATTAAAAAGGAAGGATAATGAGATTTATTTTGATATTTTTCCCTCTTATTTTGTTGGCCGAAAATTTTGAAGAGATTTTAAAAAAGGTTGAAAACAATTATCTATTGAAATCTAAAAGTTACGAAATAAAAGCTAAAAAAGAGATGTATCTCTCTAATAGGGGTAAAATGTTTCCTTCTATAGATGCCTCGTTTCAAGCTATATATCTTCAGGAGGAACCGAAACTTTACGTGGATTTGAAATTTCCGGGGCTACCTGAATATTTTCAGGCGGCATCTATAAATCAATATATAGGAGAAATATCTTTGACATACCCTATTTTTACCGGTTTTGCCATTGAGAATATTGTAGAGAAATCTAGACTTGACATACAAAAAAGTGCGTTAGAAAAAAGCGATCTAAAAAGAAATCTTTATATAAAAAGTGCCAAAACCTACAGTGTGATATACTCTTTAAACTACGCTATTGAGGCTACTAAAGAGGCTTTGAAAGCGATAGAGCTAGCTTATAAGAAAGCAAAAGGTTTTTATGAACAAGGCTTGATTCCGCCAAGCGAAATATACAATATAGAAGCAAAAAAGTATGAGATAGAGTCTATTTTGAGCGAGTATAGAAGCAAAAAAGAGTCTATGCTCTATCTTCTTGAATATTTAACAAGCAGCAAGATAGAAGACGTGGAAGGATTAAGAGATATTAAGTTGAACAGAGCGGCTATAAAAAAGGCGATAGAGTCTAGAGAAGATGTTTTGGCTATAAAAAAAGCTTTAATGATCGATGAAAAAGATATAGCTTTGGCTAAAAGCAGTTTCTATCCTAAACTTTTTTTTAAAGGGGCTTTGAGAAAATATGGCAGTAATCTTGAACTAAACGGGGACGGATATAAAAATGCAAATGAGAGTTACGTGGCTTTTGAGATTTCTCAAAATATTTTCAACGGCCTTAGCGATAAAAAGGCTTTAGAGGCGGCAAAATATAAAAAGTTGGCTAGAATAGCGTATTTAAGGGACTATAAAAGCAAGATCAAAAGCTCTTTGAAAAGCGACTTTAAGGTTTTGGACTCTTTAAAAACTACTCTTGTTTCGGCAAAAAAAAGAGTTAAAGCGGCAAAGAGTTATTATAAGTTGATAGAGGGTCGATTTCAAAATCAACTATCTAGCGCGGATGAACTTAGCAGAGCTATTGCGGATTTAGCAAAAGCCAAAGCGGAAGCGGCTAGGATAAAGTCGGCAATCTTTAACCAAAAATGTAAAATTTTGCTTGAAGCCTCGCTAAGTACGTTTAAAAAGGCTTTTAAAAATGAATAAAAAACTTTTTATACTTCTTTTACCTCTTTTACTGTTGGCAATCGATATATCAAAGATAAAAGATAGGGCAAAAGTCGGCGACGCTGAAGCTTTAAGACTCATGGGATTATTTTATGAAGAGGGGATAGGCGTTGAAAAAAGCGCGCAAAAAGCGATCGATTTTTATAAAAAAGCAGCCCAAAAGGGAGATTTGGAGGCAAAGATAAAACTAAAAATCTTACAAAAATCTAAAAAAATTTCAGAAAAAGAGCTTAAAGCTAAAGAGGTGGAGGATTTTCAAACTGTAATAAACTCTTTGATCAATAGATACGATAAAAACAAAAGAGCTCTTCTTAAAAGAAAGTTTTCCGATAAGCTTGGATTGTATCCATATAAAGAAAACTATCTTTTGCCTATTACGTATGATTTCGATAAGAAAAAAGATAGAAACCAAAAAGAGGCAAAATTTCAGTTTAGCGTAATGAAACCTTTTTTTTATAATCTTTTAGGAGCGGACGAGATATATGCTTTTGGATATACTCAACAGTCAAATTGGCAAATATACTCAAACTCTTCTCCTTTTAGAGAGACAAACTATGAGCCCGAAATTTTTGTTATGGTGCCTACATTTTATCTGAAAAATCTTCCTTTGGTAGGCTACAAAATTATTTTAAATCATCAATCGAACGGACAACCAGAAGGCCCTTCAAGGTCTTGGAACAGACTAATATTAGAGGGAATTTTCAAATATAAAAGCTTAATGTTCTCTTTGCAAGGTTGGTATAGAATACCGGAGCCCAAAGATAGTGACGACAATCCCGATATTCTTTCTTATCTAGGCTATGGTCAGTTTAGTTTAGGGATTCCTATAAAAGATCATTTTGTAAAGATAAAGTTTAGAAACAATTTGCGCACCGATGATAATAGAGGCTCGATTCAGGTAGATTGGTCGTTTCCTTTTTTTTTCTTTAAAAGAACTTTTGGATATATACAGTATTTTAACGGATATGGAGAGAGTTTGATAGATTATAACAATAACGTTAACAAGATCGGATTTGGAGTTATGTTTACAAGATAAAAACATACTCTACACAAAATTTTATCTTGAGCCCTCTAAATAGATAGAAATTGAGCGAAAGCTTAAGATTTTATTGTTTATAAGAGCAAAAAGTGCGCTTGAGCCCTAAGGCGCGCTACTTTGGCGTAGGCTATATAAGTTTTCATAAACTCCCCGCCGCGCGGAGCCGCCAAAACAAAACGGTTTGTGTTGGCTTAACGCTCCTATCGTTCGCGCTTTTTAATAAAATTTTCAATCGTTGCCATAAGTGAAAATTAAACTAGCTTGAGCGAAATTTTATTTGCTTGGAGCGTTATTTAATATTGTGTTTTACAACTTTCTGGGCTTTCCTAAGAAATATCCCTGACCATAGATTATTTTGAGTTCTTTCAAAATTTTTAATATTTTGTCATTTTCTATAAACTCCGCCACTATATCAATATTTAAATCTTTTGCAAAAAGAGCAATTGTTTTTACTATCGTATACGAAGTTTTTGATTTTTCTATCTCTTTTATCAATGAGCCGTCTATTTTTAAGATATCTATAGGCAGATATCTAAATATTTCAAAATTTGAATACCCGCTGCCAAAATCGTCGATAGCGATACTTACTCCGTACTCTTTAAGACGGTTTAGTCTATCGCCCAACTCCTTTGAATTTGAAAGGGGCTCGTTTTCTAATAGTTCTATGGTTAGATATTTTGAAAGAGCAAGGTTTTTTTCTATCTCTTTAACAATAATTGAAAAAACAGTATTATCGGTTATATCCGAAAATTTGAGATTAACGCTTATGCCGATTCGCTTTTTTTGTATCGTTTTAAATACTATGGTTAACACTTTTTTTGTTAAAGAGTTGTATATCGTAGTATAAGCGATTTTATCTATAAAAGAGCCAGGATAGATAAGATTGCCTTTTTTATCTATCAATCGCACTAAAGCTTCATATTTTACGATTTTGTTTTTTTCAATATCGTATATTGGCTGATAATAGCAAACTATCCTATCCTCTTCTATCGCCTCTTTAACAAAATCTATATCTTTTTGCGTTATCGTTATATAGTTTTCTTCTTTATTCCAGACTATTTTGTTTCTTCCTTCTCTTTTTGCTCTGTAAAGAAGTTCATCTGCGTTTTTTATAGCTTCTTTGATCGTTCTAAATCTTTCTGGATGAAGTATGATACCTATAGAGACGGTTATGTTTAAATTGTAGTTTTCGTATATATATGCGTTTTTTTCAACTTGCTTTCTTATTCTTTCGGCTATATTTAATATCTCCTTATCGCTTCCGGGTTTTTTTAAAAATATTATGAACTCTTCCCCTCCATATCTTACTATGATGTCATCTTCTCTTAAAATATTTTTAAGAGTGCTTGCGAACTCTCTTAAGATAAAATCTCCTATTTTATGTCCATAGGTATCGTTTATATTTTTGAAATGGTCTATGTCCAACATCAAAATGGCATAATTGCTAGGATCGATATTTTCTAAGAAGTTTCTAAGATATACTCTATTGTAAACTTGGGTTAATGAGTCGGTTATGGCGTATCTTTTCGTTTTTAAATACAGCATATATTGATATAGCAAGATTAAAAAGAGTGCAAGAAAAGATAAGAAAATGTAGTTAAATATGGATTTGACGGAGTCTAAGATTTTTGAAATCGTCACCGGCAACTCACTGGTAAAATCTATTGCTATTATTCCTTCAACTCTAGAGTCTATTATGATAGGTTTTAAGTATGTTATATAGAGAAGTTCGGAGTCTTTGTGAATGATGATTTTATCTTTTTTTGTAAAAAAGACCTCATCCCATCTTTTTTGATCCACGTCCAATTTTTGATCAAATTCGCCTCTATCTTCCTTGCTGCCGTCAAGCAGATATCTGTACTTTCCTTTTTTGTCCCTATACAAAACATATACGTATTTATGAGGAGATGAGGCTACTAGTGAAAGAGAATCTTGCAAAAACTCTCTCAACTTTTCATCGTTTTTTAACGTTTGATACAACTCTTTTTTACAATATTTTTTAATAAGCTTATCTATATTTATAGAAATCTCTTTTACGTGATGTACAAATAGTCTGTTTATATTTTGGCTTATTTTCTGCTCGATAGCGTGGGTAGATATAAAAAGGTATGAGATCAAAATCAAAATAGTCAAAACAAGAAGTGCCGCTACTTTGTTTATATACTTCAAACTCTATCCTCTATATATTTTTCAAAGTCGGATGGAAGAGTAATTTTGTGTTTTTTTAGATTTTTTCTTAAAAATATTATATTTGGTCTTCCTTTTTGCCAAAAAAACCCCCCTATAACCATATCTTGAAACTCTTTTAAGAGTCTATATTTTCCGACAAATATTATTTTATTGTCGATTTTTCTATTTTTTAAAGTTTTTGCTTTATATATAAAAACAATATCGGCGTTTTTATAATCTTTTATTAGTTTTATAAAGGGTATTTTTCGGAAAATTTTTCTTTTACTGTCTTTATCCACCCAAACTTTAACAACTTTTTTTTGAGGAAAAATCCCCTTTAGTATAGTACTGTAAATCTCTTTTTCTATTTTTGTCGCCGATGCTATTAGGCTAACTGCAAAAGCCAAAAATATTATAAATTTTTTCAAAATAGATACTCCAAATTGATAATAAATCTTCTATCCGTCACTACAAAAGTATTGTCCGTTTTTGTATACGCTTGTTTAAAACCGCTGTTTAATATATTTTCTCCTCTTAATCCTATAGAAAAATCTTTGTTTATTCGGTACTTGATCGCCGCATTATAATCTATCGAGCTTTCTACTTCTACACCGTAGTATTCGTATGAGTTTTTATAAAGTAGTTCGTTATATATGTTAAAATTGCCTAGTTTATTAAACATTCTAAGATTGACATATAAATCTGGAGAAAAATTACCTTTAGAGTTTTCTCCTTTTTCAATATCTATAAAAAGTTTGTTATACATATCTAAATAGTATTTATAGTTTAATTCTACAAACTTAAAATTGTATTTGTCGCTAAGATTGACGAATCCTTGAGTATAGCTATAAACAATCTTATCTTTGCCGCTCTTTATACCAAATTTTAGACTAACTTTATAGTTTCTTTTTTTTTTAGTAAAACCTACGGTCGCAATAGTTATTTTTGGATATTTTAAATTTGGATCGGTTTTTAGCGGATAGTCGTTTTTAGAATAAAGCGTATAAAATTGTGGCGCAATGTAGGTTTGATAGTAAAAAGCTTTAATCTTTATATCGTTTACTCTTTTTATAATACCGAATCTTGATACTAGTTTGTTTTTAGACTCCACCTCTTTATGGTATCTGTAAAAGTCGCCTTTTAAAGATAAAATCGCTAGTGTGTTCTCGTTAAATTTAAAACTATCTTCCGCATAAACTGAATATAGATTTAGATGGTTGTTATATCTAGTTTGATTTGCGTCAAACCAGCCATCAGCTTCGAAACCTTTATATTTATAAAAGCTTCCTATCAAAAGATGGTTTCTACCAAAGTCAAATCTTTTTTTGGCTCCAAGTGAAAAGATTTTATCTTTAAACTCTATTTTGTACGTATTTACGTAACCTAAAGAGGTATAGACTAGACTGTCGTCCTCATATACTCTATTGTAGTCTAAATCGTCGTAACTGACGGTAAAAAGAATCCCTTTAAAGATTTTATCCATTTTTATATAGGAGTGAATTGCGTTAAGCCCTCCGCCCGTGGGATGATAGAGGGTTCCGTTTCCTAAAAACGGATCTCTATTTAGCTTATAAGAGGATGCTTCCAGCGAAAAATCATCTACTCTATATTTTGCGTAGAATGTAAAATCTTTTTTATCTTTTTTTATAGGGTATCCGTCGTTTTCATACACTTTGCTGTTATAGTTGTAAGCATGAAGATAAAAAAACAAAGAGGAGCAATCAGAGAAAGTTTTGGCGATATAAGTATCAACTCCCGTACTGCCTCGAGTATCTTTTACGACCCTTAGTTTTTTCCCCTCTTCCCTTTCGGGAAGTTTTGTGTATACTTTTATGGTTATTATTCCCGGCTCGTTGCCAAACTCGATTGATGATGAGTTTTTATATACCTCTATATGATCAATATACTCTACGGGCATATCTCCCCATACTAAAAGCGCGCTTCCAAAAGAGGTGCTAGATAGATCGTGATCATTTATATAAAGTCTAACGGAAGCCGGAGGGATATGGCTAGTTGAAGCGGTTGTAAAAAGATAGAGTCCGTTTGGGGCTATAGTATAGTTTAGCCCAGGAATAGTTTTTAAAATATCTTTTAGAGAATAAGCTTGCATCCTTTCTAAATCTTCTCTTGTGTAAACATATACAAAGCCCGCACTATCTCTTTTTGTAATTTTAGAAAGCTCTGACTCTTTTTTGTACTTTTCAAGAAGCATATCCAAATCTTGCGCAAAAAGAGACAAAACCGTAAAAATCAGAGATAGTGGCTTTTTCATATTTACCTACTTTATCTTTATCTATCTTTATTTATTTATATTATTGGCAAATTTTACTAAAAATTAAATAAAAGAGTTTTACGTTTATTAATATATAAAAATTAAAAAAACAACTCCTATAAGGATTCTATAAATCCCAAAAGCGATAAAGGAGTGTTTTTTGATAAATCCTAAAAACCATTTAATAACAAAAAGAGCAACTATGAAAGCGGTTAAAAAGCCGACTATCAAAGGCAAAATATTGGAGCTGTCAAACTCTCGGTAATTTTTCAATATATCGTATCCGGTAGCCGCGAGCATAGTAGGCACCGCCAATAAAAAGCTAAATTCTGCCGCACTTTTTCTTTTAAGACCTATCAAAAGTCCGCCTATGATCGTGGCACCACTTCTAGAAGTACCTGGTATCATGGCTAAAGATTGAAATAGACCTATTAAAAAAGCCTGCTTGTAACTTATATCTTTAACATCATCGATATGATGATCTTTTTCTTTGTAAAAATACTCCACGATCAAAAAAATCACGCCTCCTATGATGAGCATATAAGCGACTGTTTGTGGCAAAAAAAGCGATTTGATGAGTTTATATAGGGTAAAACCCAAAACAGCCGTGGGCAAAAAGGCGATTATCAGTTTTTTCCATAAATTAATATCTTTAAAAATTTTATCTTTAAAAACAAAAACCACAGCTAAAATTGAGCCAAGTTGTATGATAACTTCAAAACTTTTTTGAAAAGCGTTCTGCTCAAGTCCCATCAGTTTTGCGGTAAGTATTAGGTGTCCTGTAGAGGAGATAGGTAAAAATTCTGTAACTCCTTCTACTACTCCAAAGATAATAGCTTGTATAATATCCATTGGTTTCCTTTTGAAAAGCGACCATTAATCAGCGATCAGCAGTCAGTAAACAGGGATGACCGATTACTAATCGCAATAAAGGTTAAAAATGAAAATAAGCGCCGGTATTTTACCATTTAAATGCTATAAAGGGGATTTAAAAGTTTTTTTGATCCATATGGGCGGACCTTTTTGGAAAAATAGAGACGATGGAGCTTGGAGTATAGCAAAAGGTGAAGTTAAAGAGGGAGAAAGTATTTTAGATGCCGCCAAAAGAGAGTTTTTTGAAGAGACAGGGAAAAAAATCGAGGGAGACTTTATCGATTTGGGAGAATTCAAATCTTCAAATAAGATCATTCATATTTTTGCGATAAACAAAGATTTAGATACCGATATAAAGTCCAACTGCTTTGAGTTAGAGTGGCCTCCCAAGTCGGGAAAAATTCAAAAATTCCCCGAAGCAGATAGAGCAAAATGGTTTGATATCGATGAAGCGGAGAGGAAGATTGTAAAGTCTCAGAAGATATTTTTGAAGAGATTAAGAGAAAAAAATTGTAAAAATATTTAAATCCTCTTTATGCGTATACGATAGTTTAAAATGATGGAGATTTAAAATTGAATTGACAAGATAAAGCCCCAATCCAAAGCCGCTATTTTGTCTCTCTTTTGTGAAAGGTTCTAAATAAAAACGAAAATCTTTTTTTAGTTTATTGCCTCTGTTTATAAAACTTATTCTATTTTCAAAGACTTCTATTTTTATCTTTTCCTCTTGCGAATATTTTACGCCGTTTTCTATAAGATTTTTTATAGCTATACTTAAAAGTTTATAATCAGCCTTAATTTTTGGATTTTGATGATAGGTTATTTCAATAGCGCTTTTGTCGAACATACCAAGATTAATCGCTTCTTCTATCAATTGACTAGCTTTTAGAAGTTTTAAGTCGGGTTTTATGCCTGAGTCCATAGCTTCAATCGCGGCGAGTTCGTTGATGAGAGAGTTTAACCTCTCAAAAATATTTATTAGTCTTTTTTTCTGTTTCTCATCATCAATCATCTCAACGGTAATTCGACCTTTGGTTATCGGGGTTTTAAGTTCATGCATAATGTTTCTAAGAAGCAATTTTCTAGAGTTCATTATATTTTTTAGCGAATCTATAGCGTTTTTTAAAGTTTGAGCTACTTCAGCTATTTCACTACTACCTTTAATGTCCAGATTTAGCTCTAGCTCCCCTTTTGAAAACTTTTTAAGCTCTTTTTGGATTGTTTTTAGCGGTCTTAGTTTTATAATAATCGCTATATAGGCAAAAAGCAAAAGAGCCGCTATAAATCCAAAGATTATTAGATATAAAGTATATTTTGTATCTTTTTGAGAGATATCTTTTACTAAAAGAGAGTTTCCAAAACTCTGTATAAATATGTAGTAGTCGCCTTTATAGTTCAAAAGCCATATTTGACCAAAAGGCGTTACTCTTTTTTGTATTTTTTTGGAATTTTTTAATATTTTTATAGCCTCTTTCGGATACGTTATAGGCTCTAGCTCGATAGATTTGAGCTCTTTGATAAGTTTAATAGGATTTTGAGTGGTTTTTAGCCGCCAAAGAAGGGTTTGCGAAACAAAATCGAATCTTTTTTCTATAGAGTATAAAGAACTCTTTTTTTCATATGTTATAAAAAGATAAAAAGATGCGGCCATCCCCGTGAAGGCTATTAAAAATATGAAAGTTATCGAAATAAATATTGATTTTTTCATCTTGCTTTATACGAATTTATATCCGATTCCTCTAACCGATAATATATATTTTGGATGTTTCCTATCTTCACCCAATTTCTGTCTTATTCTACTGATTATGACGTCTATGCTTTTTTCGTTCGAATAAGGGTTTATTGAGTCTATATTATTTAAAAGTTCGTCTCTTGAGATAGCTTTTCCCCGATTTTTGATGAGATAAGATAGTATTTCGTACTCTGCCGGCGTCAAATCCAAGATTTTGTTTTTATATCTGATCTCTCTTGCTTTTTCATCCAAAAAAAACTCTTTATTATCTTTTTTGGGTATTTTTCTTCTTAAAATAGCTTTTAGTCTAGCTTCAAGCTCTCTTGGGTTGTAAGGCTTTGGCAAATAGTCGTCGGCGCCTAGCTCTAGTCCTATAACTTTATCTGTTATATCGCTTCTTGCGCTAGAGATAATTATGGGAATATCGCTAAACTCCCTTATCTTTTTCAAAATTTCCAAACCGTCTATATCAGGAAGAGTCAGATCCAAAATCAGAGCGTCAAAGTCTTCGTTTTTAATAGTTGAGAGGGCGACAAAAGGATCGTCAAAATTTACCACCTTTATATTGTGAGCCTCCAAAAATTCGGAGAGAATCTCGGCAAGTTCTATATCGTCTTCTATCATAGCGACTCTCAAGGGCTTTTCCTCTTTTTAAGTTTTAGCGTTTAAGTTGGAAGTTTGAGTATTATAAGTTTTAAGATTTCAAACTTCCAACTTTGAATTTTTCTTAATAAAAACTTTATTTTAGCACTAAAATAAGAGGATATCCTTGTCTTCTTACGTATACTCTTTTTGGTCCTTTATATTTTTTGATCGCTTTTTTGAAATCTTCTATATTTTTAATATCTATATCCTCAACTGCTTCGATAATATCTCCTCTTTTAAACCCAGCCTTTTCAGCTTTGCTGTCCGGTTCAACTTCCGTAACCAATAACCCTTCAACATTTTTAGGGATATTATACATTCTTCTTGTTTTGTCATCAAGCTCTTTTAGACCAAGACCTAGGAACTCTTTTTCAGAGCCAACACTTGTACTTTCTGGTCTCTCTTTTAATTTTACTGTTGTTGTGTAAACTTTTTTGTTTCTTTCATACTTTATTTTAACTTTTTCTCCGGGAGCTTTAGAGCCTATTACGGTTTTTAGTTTATTTGCGTCGTCAATCTTTTCTCCGTTAACTTCTATGATCAGATCTCCTCTTTTAAGACCTGCTTCGGCAGCGGCTGAATCTTTGGCAACGTCGACTATGATAGCGCCGTAGTTATGTTTATATACCTCTTTTAAAGGACCTTTTATGTCTTCTATAATAACTCCTAGATACCCTCTTTCGATTTTACCTTTTTCAACAAGCTTTTTGACCACATCTTTCATCATGTTGACGGGTATTGCAAAACCTATACCGTTATTTCCGCCGCTTCTTGTTATGATAGCGCTATTTATCCCGACAAGCGCTCCTCTGCTGTCAACCAATGCTCCTCCGGAATTTCCTGGGTTGATAGCCGCGTCGGTTTGAATGAAGTTTTCGTATGTGTTGATTCCTACGTTGCTTCTGTTAAGACCGGAAACAATGCCTTGCGTCACCGTTTCTCCTACTGCAAAAGGATTTCCTATGGCAAATACTATATCTCCGGTTTTAAGTTTAGAAGAGTCACCTAACTTTATAGGTTTTAGATTTTTTGCGTCTATTTTAATAACCGCTAAATCTGTCAACGGGTCTTTGCCTATAATCTTAGCCTTATACTCTTTATCGCTGTTTGGCAGCGTTATAGTTATCTCATCCGCATCGTTTATGACATGGTTGTTTGTCACTATATATCCCTCTTTGCTTATGATTACCCCTGAGCCCAGTGATCTTTGAACTCTCTCTTTTGGTAATCTATCTTTAAACATAGGACCGAAGAACTGTTTAAAGAAAGGATCGCTAAAAAAGGGAGAATTTGCAAAGTTTGGCGTTTTTATCTTTTTTTTGGTAGAGATGTTGACAACGCTCTGTTTTGCTTCCTTAATAGCGTCATAAAAAGAGAGTACTACGTTTTTATCCTCTTGAGGCATTACTCTTTTGAAGTCTTTAGGCGCTTCTTCAAAATGTATAGTGGCGGCTGAAAGCATCAAAGCCGCAACTGTTGATATAAACAAAACTTTTTTCATTTTTTCTCCTCCTTCGTATAATGAAAATTAAAAATGAAGATGAGTAAGCTAATACTCAGCTTCCTATTTTTTAGTAATAAAATGATAATATAAAAATTACAAACGAGATTTAATAAAAAGTAAATAAAAAGTAAACGAGGACAAGCCGAAGGCTTAGAACGATAACTGCTTATCGTTTGTGTCCGAGTGCAAGCTGTGAATTTATGCGAGTCCTAAGCTATGCTTAGTGACGAGCATATGAACGGCTGGTTTACCGTGAAGCAAATCTTAGCGAGCGAATGCGAGGAAGATTTGCGGTTAGTTTAAGGAAAATTAACGAGGACAAGCCGAAGGCTTAGAACGATAACTGCTTATCGTTTGTGTCCGAGTGCAAGCTGTGAATTTATGCGAGTCCTAAGCTATGCTTAGTGACGAGCATATGAACGGCTGGTTTACCGTGAAGCAAATCTTAGCGAGCGAATGCGAGGAAGATTTGCGGTTAAAATGTTTAGGTGAGTGTTGTAAGATAGTCCCTAGCGATATTTTAGTTGATAGCGGATAGTTTATGATAGATAGTTGGCAGAAAAAAATTAAATACTATCAACCATAAACTATCGAGCAATCACGAATTATGAATTAAGAAAGGTTATTTATGTCAAAACTCGTTGAGATTGTAAAAGAGGCGGGCAATATTTTAAAATATGGTTATTATCACCCAAAGAGGATAGATTTTAAGAGTGAAATCGATCTTGTTACTGAGTATGACGTAAAGATAGAAAACTTTTTAAAAGAGAAGATATCTAAAAAATATCTTGATTTTGAGATTGTCGCCGAAGAGAGTTTTAAAGCGGGCTCCATTCCACAAAAAGCGATTTTTATAGATCCGATTGACGGCACTACCAACTTTGTCCACTCTATTGTATACGTATCCATATCTATCGCTATTTGGGAAGAGGGAGAGCCAAAGGAGGGGATAGTGTACAATCCTATTTTAGATGAGCTTTTTTGGGCAAAAAAAGGAGAGGGGGCATATCTTAACGGTAAAAATATAAAAGTAAACAAAGAGGATAATCTTACCTCATCTTTGATCGCTACAGGTTTTCCCTACACAAAAATTAAGATGGGAAAAGATTACAGATGGGTTATAAAGACTTTCTCAGAGCTTCTTCCAAAAACGAGAGATATAAGAAGATTAGGTTCTGCCGCTATTGATCTTTGTTATACCGCTTGCGGGAGATTTAGCGGTTTTTATGAGATTGGTCTTAAGCCCTGGGATGTAGCCGCAGGTATTTTGATAGTTACCGAAGCCGGAGGAAAAGTAACAAACCATTTAGGAAAAGAGTATAAGTTTGGAGATATTATAGTCGCTTCAAATGGCAAAATACACAATGAACTTATAAACAGTATGCATGAATATTAAAATTATATCGATATGATATTTTCTAAAACGTTTTATGATTCATATTCGTCTAAGGCCTCTTTTGCAAGTTTTTGTCCCAATCTTATAAGCTCTTTCGCTCTATGAAACTCGTAAAACATTGCGCAATCTTTGGGAATTTCTATGAGTATATCTGGTCTATATCCTGCGATTTTATAATTGGTTAATATATTTTGCATAGTATCGATTGAACGAGAAATTATGGATAGATAATTTATTTCTTCTTCAGTTTTGTTTGATTGAGAAAATTTCGCTTCGGCATTTTTTAGAAGTTGTTGAAAAAAATTTTTTGCTTCTTCAGTCTCTTTTTTTTCTTTAACGGAAATTTCTATATTTTTTACTGACGGTTTATTGCTGTTTAGATTGATAGCTATCGTTATATCGCTAATGTGACTCATTATAGGGGCTATAGGCAATGGATTTACTATACCGCCGTCTACATATACTCTTTTATCTACTTTATGAGGAGTAAAAAAAGTAGGTATGGCTATGGACGCTCTTATGGCATCTATCAGTTTTCCTTTTTGAAACCACACCTCTTTTTGAGTTAAAAGTTCGGTCGCAACAGCGGTATATGGTATATGAAGCTCCTCTATCAAAGTATCGCCTATTATGGATTCAAGTTTTTCGAATACTTTGTCGCCTTTTATAAGTCCAGAGGGCGCAAATGAGATATCAAGAAGTTTTATAACGTCTAAAAAATCTAAAGTTAAAACCCACTCTTTATATTCGTCAAGTTTCCCACTTGCATACAAACCCCCGACTAAAGCTCCCATAGACGAGCCGCTTACTGCTTCGATCTTGTATCCTCTTTTTACTATCTCTTCAATGGCTCCTATATGAGCATATCCTCTAGCGCCACCGCTACCGAGAGCTAAAGAGACAGTTTTTTTCATAAAGTATCCTCGGAAATAAAAATAGTCCGAATTTGCATAAAAAAACCTTTGCCTATAGAGAAATTACCTTCCGTTGAAAAATTATCAGATAAGACGCCACCTCTTTAACGCCTTTTGTTTTTAAAGCGATATCAATAATTTTATCCGCCTTTTCTTTAGAATCTATTTTACCGTAAAGTTCAACGACGCCGCCCTTAGATTTTACTAAAATATCTCCCAAAGAGAGTCCTTTTTCAATGCCTATTTTATATTTGATCTGCGACATGATTAAAAAATCGCTTCTTTCTTCAACCTTTGCGCTATTTTTTACAACTTTATAGTAAAGCGAAAAACATTTTTCCGTTTGAGGTATAGTCTCTTGAGTCGGATGTGCGTAAGACTCTATTATCTTCTTGGACTCCTCAAACATTTTATAGGCTTCGTCCAATATCTCTTTTGCCGTTTTATTTAAATCATAAGAGTCTTTGGCTATTAAGTTAATGCTAAAAATAGCAAAAATAGTTAATAACAAAAGATTATTTTTCATCTTTTTCCTTTGTTATAGCCTCTTTTGCTCCCTTTATAGCTCCGTCTATAGCCGCTTTTGCAATCATAAAAGCTCTAACTCCAAGTTTTTTCGCCTCTTCTGCTTTCTCCTTGAAAATAGATGTTGTAGAAGCGGCTTCCTTGGCAAGATCGCTAAATTTTGTCTTGAAAATCTCTATAGTCTCTTGCGCCGCGTTTTTTAATTTATACATAGTGCTTTGAAGCTCTTCGGCAAGTTTTAGCAGTTTTTCTTTTATCCCAGCTTCGCTGTTATTAGCAACCTCTTTAATGCAAGATATGTAAAGATCGTCTACATTTTCTAAATCTTTTATAATTTTATCGTAATTTTCTATGATTAACTCTCTAGCTTCAAGAGGCGTAAATTCTATAGACTCTTTAAATTTTTCTATGGATTTTAAGATACCTGTTTTAACTCCTTGTATAGCGCCGATTAAAATTTCGTCGCTATAGTTTACCGATACGCTTGCAATTTCCGCCGAAACAGATAAAATAGTTATTGATACGTCTTTTATGTGCGCGGCGTCAACTTTTGTATCAATAGTTTCAAATGCTAAATTTTTAGTTATCTCTTTTACGGTCTCTTTTATATCTTCGTTTTTTTCCAAAGCTGTAATAATGGCGGCTTCCGTAGTCTCTTTTAGTATTCCCAAAAACTCTAAAGTTTTTAGTTTGTTTTCTTCTATAGTTTTTATGAGCTCTTCTCTTTTTTCTCCCTCAAGTTCATTAGCTAAATCTTCCAAAAGTTCAAAGGCTTCGCTAAGTTTATGTTTTAGTTCCTCTTTTTCTTGCTCTATTTCTCTATTTAATCTATCTATCTCTAAAATAAGTTCTTGTATATGTTTTTCTTTCTCTTTTTTGATCTCTTCTATCAAGATAGATACTGCCTCTTTTATATCCTCTCTTTTTAATACGTCTTCAAATTTTTCACGCATAAGAAACCTTTATTTGAGATTTTGGATATTATAACATTTTATTGGTTGATGGAGATATTAATAAAATAGTATATTGGTCGTTGATGTATCCTAGATATGCGAATAGACCAATATACTATATATTTTTTTTAGTGTCTTCTAGTTCTAGAGTTTCTTCTCTGTCCTCTAGCAAATGAGTTTCTTACCCTTTTTGGTTTTCTTTTTTCATTTTCAAACTCTCTTATGAGTTTTTCTATCTCTTTTTTGCTTTTGCCGATTTTTTCTCTTCCCTCTACTTTTTCATCTTCTATAACCATTGAGGCAAGCTTGAGCGCAATGGTAGATAGATCTGTTTGAGATTCAAGGAGATTTATAAGCTCTATGGCTTCGGTAGAAATTTGCGTCGCTAAAACTCTTTCTAAGGTAGAGTTCTGTTTTTTCTCTTTTAATTCGCTACTTGTTGGAATCTCTTGATTTATAAGAGAGCTACCCACAGCTTTTTGTATGCGAAGAAGCTGTTTAAATTCATGCGGAGTAACTAAAGATACGGCAATCCCTTCCCTTCCGGCTCTTCCTGTTCTACCGATTCTATGGACATAGCTTTGCGGGTCAAAAGGTATATGATAATTAAAAACATGCGATACATCGCTGATATCTAAACCTCTAGCGGCTACGTCGGTAGCTATAAGTATTTCGGTGTTTCCTTTTTTAAAAGATTGTATAACCTCTTCACGTTGGCGCTGCTGCATATCTCCGTGCAGGCCTTTTGCATTTATCCCTTGAGCGTTTAAAAATTCGCTAAGTCTATCGACTTCCACTTTCATTCTGCAAAAGATAATAGCTTTTGAAGGGGCTTTATAGTCTAAAAGTCTTATGAGCGCTTCGTCTCTCTCTTTTTCATCTACGACATAGTAATACTGTTTTATATTTTCGTTTGTCACTTCATTTTTTGTTATTGAGATAAACGCCGGATTATAAAGTATCTTGGACGCTAGTTCTTTTATTTCGTTTGGCATTGTGGCGCTAAACAGCATTGTTTGTCTATTTGAAGGTAAAAATTCAAAAATCGCTTTGATATCGTCCAAAAATCCCATATCTAACATCTCGTCAGCCTCATCTAAAACTACAAAACTTGGATTTAACTCGATTTTACCGCTTTTTAAAAGATCAAGTAGTCTTCCTGGAGTCGCAACTACCACAGAAGCGCTCTCTATGTGGTGAAGCTGTCTTGAATAAGAGCTTCCTCCATAAACAGTAGCCGTTTTTATGCCTAAAAATTTGCCAAGTCTAAAAACTTCGTCGCTGACTTGAGTTGCAAGTTCTCTTGTAGGTACGATTATCAAACCTTCAACTTCACCGCTTAGTTCTAACATGTTTAGCATAGGCAAAGCAAACGCTGCAGTTTTCCCGGTGCCCGTATGGGCTTGTCCTACTATATCGCGTCCGGTGAGGATTAGGGGAATCGATTCTTTTTGTATAGGGCTTGGTTCCTTGAATCCAGCTAGATCGATAGCTTTTTGTATTTGTGGTTTAAGATTGAAATCTTGAAAAGTCATTTTGTCTCTTTGTAAAAAAATTTGCCTTCGATGTACAAATTAAACGCCCAATCGAAAGTCACATCTAAAAGCAAATGTTTTTGCCAAGAGGCAGTATCCATAGAGGTGATAGGGAGATTGATTCGTTTAACAAAGCGCCTATCAAAGGCATTGCGATATTATAGCGTCAAAAACTTAAATGCTCTTAAGTTTTTCCTTCTAATTTGGTATAATATAAATATATATATTAAAAAGGAGGAGATATGAAAGAGATAAAAGATTTTAAAGAGAAGGTGAAGATAGAGTATCCGACTATTTGGAGATATAAAGTTATAGGAGAAGATGCTAAAAAAACAAGAGAGGCGATAACAAATGTGGCAAAAGGACTAACTTGCACTATCTCATTTTCAAAAATAAGCAACAAAGGAAAATATCAAAGCTTTAATGCGGATATATTTGTTCATAGCGAAGAGGAGAGGGAGAGGCTCTTCAAAGAACTAAAAGAGCATAAAGATGTTAAGATGGTGTTGTGATTGGCATATCGCATTTTTGCCTATATACAAATAACCAATATATCGATAACTAACTTCTTACAAAATCTCCACTTTTTCCACCGCTCTTTTTTTCGAGTTGGATATTTTTTATAACCATTCCTTTATCTATAGCTTTAACCATGTCGTAAATAGTTAAAAGTCCAATACTTACGCCGGTTAAAGCTTCCATTTCCACGCCGGTTTTTCCTTTGAGTTTACAGGTTACATATAGTTTAAATCCGGGAAGTTCGGGAAGTTCTTCAATATCACAGTTTATAGATGTTAGAAGGAGAGGGTGACACATAGGGATGAGATCGGGCGTTTTTTTTGCGCCCATAATAGCCGCAATGATAGCTGTATGCAAAACCGCGCCTTTTTTAGTGGTTTGGTTTATAATAGCTTGATATGCCTCTAGGCTCATCTGGATGATGCCGCTTGCTATAGCTACTCTTTCGGTTTCGCTCTTTTCGCCGACATCAACCATTTTTGGCCGTTTTTTTTCGTCAAGATGAGTTAAGTTAGAGTTCATAATCAACCACCTTTGTTTGAGCGTTATTCTCTTTTAGCCATTTTACTATTTCTTGATGATACGGATGAATTCGATATTTTTCTAAATTATCTCTATTTTCAAAAACCGTAACTAAAGCCAAATCGTAACTTCTCTCACTTCTTGAAAAATCAAGTCCCACTTCAATATCTTTCAGAACTTCGATATTTCCTTTCATACTTAAAAGTTTATCTTTAGCAATTTTTGCTAAACTAAAATCAGGAAACTTCATAAAAACGATATGTTTAATCATATTTACCCTTTAGGAGAAATTTATGAAAAAAATATTTATCGCTATTTTACCACTTATTTTATTAGCTTCTTCAAAAGTTTGCACAAAATGCGATCTAAATAGAGCGGAGATGCAGTGTAACTACTATGTTGCCAAAAAAGGGGATACTTCTAAAAAAGAGCATTGTAAAGATTATGCGGACTATCTTAACGATACAAAAGTTTACGGAAAAGCCGCTTGGTACTATCTTTTGTCTTTAGAGCCGCAAAAGTCCCTCGAAGCCGCCAAAAAAGCCGTTAAGATGAAAGAAAATTATGCGTATGAGTATATTGCGGACGTATATCTTATAAAAGGCGATAAACAAAAAGCTAAAGAGTATTACAAAAAATTTAAAAATAGTGTGAAAAATGTTAATTTTTTTATAGATAGAAATTTCAAAGTTTTAGATAAAATATATAAAGAGTTTAATGAAATAGAGGCTAAAAGACTTTTAAAAGATTAGATATGAGTGTAAATTTTAAAATATATCGATGAAGATTTATGATGTTTATCTTTAGCGCGATTGGATAGTGGACAAAAAATGTAGTAAAGCCGGATTTGGAAATACAGTGGGAGGATATAAGAAAATTTATGAATGAAACGGAAAGTTAAGATTTGATTTATTAGATATTTTAGTAGATTTTAGCAGGGCGTTTTTATAATCGTCGGGATAGTTTATATTGAAAAACTTCTCCTCTTCTTCAAATTTAACAAAAATAGTGTTTGAATTCTTTAAAATATAGACTAATTTGTAGTTTTCTTTTTCTAACTCTCTTTCTATAGTCGGCAAGATAGATTTTTGGTAGATTCCGATAAGCGGATGAGGAAACTTGGTTTTAGCGATAACGGCGTCTACAGTTTTATTGTTTTTATATACGTTTATTAACTTTTTAATTACTTCTTCGTCTACAAAAGGAGTATCTACGCTGATTGCAAAAAAATTATCAAACTTTTCAAATATCGCTTTGAAAGCGACAGTTGGAGCAAAAATATCACTTTTGTCAAAAATCATATGAGCTTTAAAATCAAACTTGTCTATTTTGGTAGATATGCAAACTTCACTGAAAATCTCTTTTAGCCTTTCATATTGAAATTTTACGAGGGAGCTATTTTCAAATGGAAGCAAAGATTTATCTTTGCCCATTCGAGAACTTTTGCCACCGGCAAAAATTACGCAAGGCATATCTAAAATTTTTTGCAAAGACTTAACTCCCCATTATAAATTACGTTTAGATTTTCATCTATTTTAACAAAAAATCCTTTAAACTCGATTCCTTTTCGTAAAGCTTCCCAAAAAACTTTTTTAAACTTTTCGTCGCGATATGGATGCGGTTGAAAGCAGTTGCATTGTCTAACCGCCATTATCAATATATAGGCTTCAAAACCCATATTTTTAGCTTTTATCAACTCTTTTATATGTTTGACGCCCCTACTTGTGGGCGCGTTTGGAAAAAGACAAAAATTACCTTCAACTAAAGAGCATCCTTTTAACTCAATATAGGCTTCATCTACTCTATAATCAAACCTGCTGTTTAAAAACTTTACTTCTCTTTTTATATTTTTAGGTTTAAATCCTAGCATCCCATTTTCTAAAGCTTTTTGAGTAATTTGCGGATGAAGTTTTGTGTTTATCAAAACCCACCCTTCTTCCATTTTAGCAGCAATTAGCGTATAGTCCGTTTTTAGTTCGTTTCTGTTTTTTAGTAAAAGAAGTTCCCTATTTGGAGTTAATATCTCTTCAAGTCTTCCCGTATCTGCTATATGAACTTTTTTGATTTTGTCTTTTACGCTTGCTGTAGCTAAGAAACGGTTATGCCGTTTTATTAGAGAGCCAGTTGTTAGCTCTCCTAAGGTTTTTAGGTTAAAAAGTATCAATGTTTTGTTTTAGGTATGAACTGATAAAAAAAATAAACTATAAATACAGCAATAGCTATAGCTCCTCCTATACCTATAATAAAATTTAAGTCAAACATTTTCCATTTCCTTTTCTATATCTTGCATTTTTATCCAAATAATTTTACCAAAACTAAGTAATAAAAAACCAATTACTAAACCAATACCTACCAATACTATCATATGAGGTAAAATCTTATGAGTTAAAATTTGATAAACAATTGTGGAAAGCCCTGTTAGAAGGGCTAATAATAGATATATTAATGCTTTAAAAAGCTCTTTGTATCTATTATGTTTTTCTTTTAACGAATCAATTTTCATTAAATCTCTCTTGGATCTGCAATCTTTCCAGCTATGGCACTTGCTGCTGCTACGGCAGAGTTCGCCAAGTAAATTTCACTGGTTCTAGCGCCCATTCTTCCTACAAAGTTTCTATTTGTTGTTGAAACACATCTTTCATTATCTGCCAATATCCCCATATAGCCTCCAAGACATGCACCGCAAGTTGGATTGCTAACAACCGCGCCAGCATCTATCAAAGTGTCAATAATCCCGAGTTTTTCCGCCTCTTTTAATATTTTTTGAGTTGCTGGGGTAACTATCATTCGTGTATGACGCGCTACTTTTTTGCCTTTTACTATCTCGGCAGCGATAGCTAGGTCGCTTAGTCTTCCGTTGGTGCAGCTTCCAATAAAAACTTGATCTACTTTCAGATCCATTTTCGCCGCTTCGCTTATAGGTCTTCCGTTGCTAGGAAGATGAGGGAAAGCTATAACAGGTTCTAATTTTTCCACATCAATCTCTATTGTTTGCACATAATTTGCATCTTCATCTGAGTAGTGGAACTTTGGTTCATGTTTTAAGTTTTTATCTTTTAGAAACTCTTTTGTTACCTCATCAACCGCTATAATTCCGTTTTTAGCTCCAGCTTCTATAGCCATATTGCATAAACTAAATCTATCATCCATACTTAGATAGGCTATCGTATCTCCCGTAAACTCCAAAGCTTTATATAATGCGCCGTCAACGCCTATTCTTCTAATAAGTTCTAAAATAATATCTTTTCCGTATATAAAATCACCGGGCTTTCCTTTCAATATAACTTTTATAGACTCTGGAACTTTAAACCAGTTTGTTCCGGTGATCATGGCAAACGCAAGGTCAGTTGAACCCATTCCGGTTGCAAAAGCTCCCAAGGCTCCGTGCGTACAAGTATGAGAGTCCGCACCAATTATCACGTCTCCAGGAACAACGAGTCCTTTTTCAGGCAAAAGCGCATGCTCAATTCCCATATCTTTTTCGTCGAAAAAATATTTCAAATCGTGTTCATACGCAAACTCTCTACTGATTTTTGCTTGATTTGCGCTCGCTATATCTTTTGCCGGAATAAAGTGATCCATAACGATAGCGAAGTTATCCGGCTTTGCAAGTTTTTTAGCGCCCGATTCTCTGAATGCTTTTATAGAAATGGGAGTTGTGATATCGTTTCCTATAATCATATCTATTTCGCATCTAACTATCTCCCCGGCTTTTATTTCACGTCCTACATGTTCGCTAAAAATTTTTTCTGTTATTGTCTGTCCCATTATTTGCCTTTTAAAAATTTTCTTGGTATTTTATCATATTTAGTATAAAGCATATAAGGAAAATATGTATGAAATATTTTGAACTTGTACAGATAACAGACTATCTAAAAAGATTTAAAACAATTAATGATATATACAGAGTAGATGACAACATTATAAAGATAGTTTTTGATAAAGAACCGATATATTTTGACCTAACAAAAGGAAACTCCAAAATATACAAAAGAGAAGATTTCGTAAAGACAAAAAGATATGGCGCTCCATTTGACATAGTTTTACAAAAAAGATTTAAAAAAGCTAAAATCATAGATATCAATCTTCTTCCAAACGACAAAATTTTAAGGATAAAAGCGCAGACCAGCTCTTCATATAAAAAAGATATTTCTTTTTTGCAACTAGAATTTACCGGAAGAAATACGAATGCCATCATTTTAGATGAGAAAGGGATAGTTTTAGAAGCTTTGAGACATATTGACATATCTACATCTTATAGAGAGGTAAAACCGGGCAAAAAACTTTTACCTCTTCCTCCTTTAAAAAAGATTAAAAAAGAGGGAAACAAGATAGAAGATATCCAAAAGTACCTTTACGAAGTATATGAGAAAGAGAAAGAGGCGAAACTTCGCTCGCTTAAATCTGTTAAAATTTTCTCTTTAAATAAGCAAATCAAGAAGTTAAAAGAGATTTTATGCTCTTTAGAAAAAGAGGATGAACTCCTAAAAAAAGCTTCACAAGAAGAGCTTAAAGCAAACCTGATTTTAGCCAACATACATAAAATAAAGCCCTATGATAAAGAGGTGGAGCTAAAAGATTTTGAAGGAAAGAGTATAAAAGTAGAGTTACCTTTAGAAGCTAAAAGCGTATCCAATATGGCGGATATCTTTTTCTCGAAAGCTAAAAGATTTAGGCAAAAGGCTAAAAACATACATATTGAGAGAGAAAACCTAGCCTCTAAAATAAAGTTTTTAGAAAGAATGGCAAATAGAGTTGAAAAAGCTAAAAATATAGAAGAGATAGAGATTTTGTTTCCAAAAAAAGAGAGTTTTAAAGCTAAAAGGGCAAAACAGCAAAATTTTGAAAAGTTTGTAATTGACGGTTTTAATGTATATGTTGGGAAAAATGAAAAAGGGAATGAAGAGCTTTTAAAAAGGGCAAAAGCGAGCGATATATGGATGCATATAAAAGATACTCCTTCGGCTCACTTGATTATCCAGACAAACAAACAAAATATCCCATCTCATGTATTAAACGAAGCGGCAAAACTTTGCGTTGATTTTAGCGTAGATAGTTCGGGTGATTATTTGGTTGATTATACTCAAAGAAGAAATGTAAAAATAAAAGATAGAGCTTTTGTGAATTACGTAAATTATAAAACTGTAAAGGTGAGGAAGGTATAATTTTAAAATTAGGAATTGGGAATTAGGAATTAGTGGAATTTTGTAGTTTAGAGGTGCCCTTTAAAAATAGTGATTAAAAGAGAGTCTCTTTTTTTTTTCAATTCCCAATTCCCAATTCCCAATTCCTAATACCCAATTTCAAGGATATATATGTTTAATATTATAAAAGACAACTCTCAAAGATTTATAACAGGCTCTATTTTACTTGCAGTCGTTTTGGCTGTGGGATTGATTGACAACTATTTTTTGACGTGGCTATTTTTTGGTATAGTTTTTATGTTTGCTTTTTATGAAACATTGAAACTTTTAAAGATGGATAGTCATAACAACCTATTTTTTTGGGCGTTGATGCTTTGGCTTACGGCCTATTTTTATCCCAATCCAGATGATCTTTTTTTCATAGTGGCAATAATTTTTGCATCTTTTTTGGCATATCATAAAGATTACGATACAAGAAATTTTATTCCGTTTTTGTATCCGGCTTCTAGTTTTCTTTTTCTTTTAGCGCTCTATCACGATTTTGGGATGAATGCTCTTATATGGCTTTTAATAGTGGTGGCTTCCACTGATATCGGAGCCTTTTTTACAGGAAAGATGTTTGGTAAAACTAAATTTTGCGAAACTTCCCCAAATAAAACTTTAGAGGGTGTCGTAGGAGGAGTTGTGTTGGCAACCTCTTTTGGGAGTTACTACGCTTTGGTTTTGGTGGATATCCCCTATGCGTTAATTATCTCTTTTTTGACATCTGTAGCCAGTGTGTTTGGCGATCTTTTTGAGAGCTATCTAAAAAGAAGAGCAGAAGTGAAAGATAGCGGAAACATCTTACCCGGCCACGGCGGAGTGCTAGATAGAGTGGATGGGTATCTGTTTGCTGCTCCTGCTATGGTTGTACTTCTTAGAGGACTTTTATAGATTAAGGCGCAAAGGTGAGTTTAGATAAAAGGACTAAAAACTTCTCAAAAAAGATTGTTGTTTTAGGCTCTACCGGCTCTATTGGGGTTAATACGCTAAATATCGCTAGAGAGTTTGGTATAGGGATAGAGGTTTTGGTAGCCGGCAATAACGTTAAACTTTTACAAAAGCAGATAGATGAGTTTAAACCTGAAATAGTTGTTGTCGGTAAAAAAGAGCTTGCAAGAAAAATTCTTCATAAAAACGTGTTATATGGCCAAGAAGGTATTTTAGAGGCGATAGAGAGAAGCAAATCCCAAACAGTTGTAAACGCTCTTGTCGGTTTTTTGGGACTAAAACCCACTTTAAAAGCGATAGATTGCGGTAAAGAAGTGGCTTTGGCAAATAAAGAGTCTTTGGTTGTTGCCGGTAAATTTATCGATATCTCAAAGATTCATCCTATAGATAGCGAACATTTTGGATTATGGTATCTTTTAAATGGAACAAAAGAATATAGTCAAACTTCTTCAATAGATCGCCTAATTATTACTGCTAGCGGCGGAGCTTTCAGAGATTGGCCGATCGAAAGATTAAAAAACGCAACGGTAGAAGATGCTCTTAATCATCCAAACTGGTCTATGGGTAAGAAAATTACGATAGATAGTGCGACGATGGTTAATAAACTTTTTGAGCTTTTGGAGGCTAAATGGCTTTTTGATACGACAAGATTGGACGCTATCATTGAGACAAAATCGATTATTCACGCTATTGTAGATTTTGTTGACGGAACTTCACTTTTGCACGCGGCTTATGCCGATATGAGACTGCCTATAGCTTTTGCCCTTTTAAAAAACGTGGAAAAAGAGATAGTTAAAAAGATTGATTTTACGGATATTAAAAGTTTGGAGTTTAAAAAGATAGACGAGTCTAGATATCCGGTATGGCAAATCAAAGACAAGCTTTTAAATAGACCCGAATTTGGAGTCGTGGTAAATGCTGCCAATGAGGTGGCTGTTGAGGCCTTTTTGAGAAAAAAAATCTCTTTTTTAGAAATTTCTAAAATCATATTGGACTCTATTGCAGCGTTTGAAAATATAGAGCTTAAAAATTTGGACGATATTTTTACTGCAGACAAAGAGGTAAGAAACTTTGCCGAAAATTTAGTTTGATTTTTTGACAAAATTTCCTATCATCTATTTTTTCTTTTATCGTGTCTGTTTTAAAAAATTTTTCCATTGGATATAATATTAATCGAACACTCTGAAAAATTAATATTAAAAAGTGAGGGTGTCGGTATGAGTGTGGGTGTGAGTAAAATTACCATTTTCCAATCACTCATACCCAAACCCACACAATTAAGTGAAATATATAATTTTTCAGAGGTCTATTATACTTTAAAAAGGGCGAGTGTTGTTTGCAAGAGTTTTGTTGATCGTTGCAATTTTTCTTTTTACCGGATGTTTTGATAGCCAAAAGAGCAAAAATAGTGAGCAGAATATTTTACAAGAAAAAAAGGCTAAGCTTGATGAAGAGATTCAAAAAGCTAGGCTAGAAGCTGATAAAAAAAGAGAGCTAGCTCTAACTAAAATGAAAAAAGAGCTAGAGGAGCTAGCGCTTAAACAAAACATCAAAAAAGCCGAGCTTCAACAAAGATTAGCACAGATAGAGGCGCAAAAAGAGCTTGAGATCCAAAAGATTCAAAAGGAGTTAAAACTAAAAGAGTTAGAGATCCAAAAAGAGAGAATGCGCCTTGAGATGGAGAACCAAAAACTTATAGCGAAAGAGGAGTTAAAAGCCAAAGAGCAGTTGTATCTGTTACTTATAGGAGCTTTTTTGATTCTTTTGATGTTTATAGGAATAGTTTTGTATGTATATAAAAAGAGAAAAGATAAAATCCTGGCTTACCATGACAATCTTGAAAAATATTTTAGATTAAAGGAGAATGAATCCAAAATAGCGATTGCAAATAAAATCATAGATACCATAGCTTCGGGCAAACTATCTCCTGAACAAGAACAAAGATTGATATCCGTTTTGAAATCTCCGGGAAATATAGATAAAAAAGAGCTTCCAAAAGATATAAAAGATAATGAGACCATAGTTGCCGAATTAGAAGATAAAGAGGATAAAAAAGATGGATAAATATCTTCTTTTTCATGGGTGGGGAGGTAGTGATTATCCCCATTGGCAAAGCTGGCTTGCTTCAGAACTTGCCAAAGATTATGGAACCGTCTCTTTTCCATTGATATATCATCCTCACCATCCAAACAGAAAAAAGTGGATGAGCCAGTTCAAAAAACATCTAAATGAGTTTAAACCAACTACCGTTATATGTCACTCTCTTGCTTGTACGGTTTGGTTTGCATTGTGTGTAGAGGGTGAAATAGATGAGGTAGAGAGGCTGCTTTTGGTAGCTCCTCCCGGTCTTGAGACCGATATAGAGCTTCTAAAATCTTTTTTCCCCTCATCTTTGCCAAATAATCTTTTTGCAAAAGAGGCAAAACTGGTAGTCTCTACCAATGATCCTTATTTAAGTTTAGAGGAGGCTCATCGATTTGGAGAAGAGTTAGGGGTTGATATGCTTATTTTAGAAAATGCGGGACATATTAACGATAAAAGTGGATACGGAACATGGCCTTGGGTATTGAAGTGGGCAAAAAGAGATAGCGAGGTAGTATGAAAAATCTGATTTTGAGTATAGAGAGCAGCTGTGATGATAGCTCTATAGCTATAACAGATATTAACGATTATAAACTGATTTTTCACAAAAAGATTTCTCAGGAGAGGGAGCACTCAATTTATGGAGGAGTTGTTCCGGAACTTGCTAGTAGGCTCCACGCAGTGGCATTGCCAAAAATCTTGAAACAGACAAAAGAGTTTTTCCCAAATTTAAAGGCAATAGCCGTGACGAATGAACCGGGACTTTCCGTGACTCTTATGGAAGGGGTCATGATGGCAAAGGCTCTTAGCCTATCTTTAAATCTTCCTTTAATAGGGGTAAACCATTTAGTAGGACATATATACTCTTTGTTTATAGAAAAAGAGGCATTCTTTCCAAAGAGCGTTCTTCTGGTTTCTGGCGGACATACTATGATCATACGGGTTGAGAGTTATAAGGTTATGAGGGTGGAAGCAAAAAGCTTAGATGACAGTTTTGGCGAGAGTTTTGACAAGGTGGCGAAGATGCTTGGACTCGGATATCCAGGAGGTCCAATTATAGAAAAATTGGCGCAAAAAGGAGACCCAAATAGATTCTCTTTTCCCATACCTCTTAAAAACTCCCCTAAAATCGCTTTTAGCTACTCGGGCCTTAAAAACGCGGTTCGAGTTGCCATAGAGGAGCTGGGAGAATTAAACGAGCAAGATAGAGCCGATATAGCCGCCTCTTTTCAAAAGGCTGCTATAGAGCATCTTTTGCAAAAAACGAAAAAGGTTTTTGATATCTTTAAACCTAAAAATTTTGCTATCGTTGGAGGAGCTAGCGCAAACTTAGTTTTAAGAGGGGCGTTTGAAAAGGAGTGTGAAAAGAGAGGAATTTTTGTAGATTTTGCCAAAATGGAGTATTGTAGCGATAATGCGGCTATGATAGGTCGAGCTGCTATAGAGGCTTATAAGCTAGGAGAGTTTAGTGATCCGTTGGGATTAAAAGTAAATCCAAAATCTAGTATAACTTAAAAAAAACTTATAAAAAATGCTTGAAATTTAATTAAGACAAAATTTATCCTAATTGGTTATAATTTTGTTACAAGTTTAGTAAATGAAAAAACAGATTAAATTACTAAACAATTTAAAAATCAAAAAAGGAGAAAACATGGCAACTGTAACGTTGAAAGGTAATGAAGTAAAATTGAGCGGAAACGAGGTAAATGTTGGAGATAAAGCTCCAGAGGCTACTGTAGTAACTACTGACTTGCAGGAGAAAAAAGTTGGAGGCGCTCAAGGTAATGTTCAAATGATCGTAGTAGTTCCTTCTCTTGATACTCCTGTATGCGCTACTGAGACAAGAAAGTTTAACGAAGAGGCTGCAAATATTGAGGGTGTTGACGTAACTGTGGTTTCTATGGACCTTCCATTTGCAAGCAAAAGATTTTGCTCTACTGAAGGTGTTGAAAACTTAACTGTAGCAAGCGATTATAGAAACAGAGATTTTGGTGAGAAATATGGCGTAGTAATCGCTGAGGGACCGCTTAGTGGAATCCTAGCAAGAGCGATTTTCATCATCGATAAAGATGGAAATGTAGTTTATAAGCAACTAGTTCCTGAGATTACTGAAGAGCCTAATTACGAAGAGGCGTTGGAAGCTGCTAAAAAAGCTGCTAACGCGTAATTTTATGGGGCTTTTGCCCCGCTGCTACATAGGGGGAGGGGCACTTTTGTGCCTCATTTTACTATTACGCTAAAGATTAGTTTAGAGATTCCTTTCTAAAGTTTTTTATAAGAATTTTAGATAAATCATTATAACTATTATTAAATCTAAACCCACACTCTTTTAAGTGTAAATTGAATTTGTCTTTAGAGAGTTCTCTAAATTTATATAATCTTATCTTAAAATAATCCAAAATGATTCTATGCCATTAATGTGATTTCCATTTGCTTTACTCTTGTCACTATGATTAACTCTAAAATGCTTGTCATAACTAACATTGCCGAAGTGGTACATTTTTGGGTTGCTGTTGACATTAAATAAGCTTGAAGAAAAATGGGGTAAAAAGTATCCCATAGCAATTAACTCCTGGGAAAACAAGAGAGAGAATCTATCAAACTATTTCAAATATCCTGAACCAATTAGAAAAATCATCTATACTACCAATATCATCGAATCTGTACATAGACAATTTAGAAAACTAACAAAAACTAAAGGAGCTTTCCCAAATGAAAACTCACTTTTAAAACTGCTTTATATAGGCATTCTTCTGCTTACAGTGATGTTGAACGAAGTGAAACGAAAAATGTTCAGAAAAAATGGACAATGCCAATTAAAAATTGGAATCTTACACTTTCTCAATTGGCTATTTTCTTTGAAGGCAGGCTTGATAAAGCCCTGGATATCTAGTTTATAATATAATTTGAAGGTGACACGGAATTGTGAACAGTCTCTCTTAGAGCATTCCTAGATGAAGCTTTGCTTCATCACTCATTTTAGATTTATCCCAAGGCGGATCAAAAACTAGATTTACCTCAAGCTCTTCTATTTCTTCGACTTTATTTTTTATATTTTTAACAAGTTCTACTATAGATTCTGCAGCAGGGCAAAAAGCGCTTGTCAAAGTCATATCTATCTTGCATTTTGCCCCTTGTTCCCCCTCTTTACAATCTATATCGTAAATGAGTCCCAGATCATAGATATTTACCGGTATTTCAGGATCGTAGATATTCTTTAACTCCTCAATAATCTGCTCTTTAATCTTTTCTAAATCCAAAACTACTCCTTTAGTTTAATTAAAATAGCTAAATGGGAAATATGTTTAGAAATTAAAAAGATTATATAGCATTTAGCTATAATATATTTAATTATTTAATTCCAAACTCCTAATGAACTAATAATACACCAATTACAAAATTACTACATCTAATCTCCAATATCTTCTTTACACTTTTTAGCAAAAGCATAGATTCTGTTTAAAAAAGCCTCCATACTCTGTAGTCTAACAGGACTTAAAATCTTATCAAACCCTAGTTCATAAAGTTTTTTAGGGTCAAAGTTTAAAATCTCGTCCGGTGTTCTATCATTAAAAATCTTCAGCAAAAGAGGAATCATTCCTTTTGCCATTGATGAACTACCTTCTACTCTAAAATATACCTTTCCATCCTTACACTCTTCAATCATCCAAGCCGGTGAAGAACACCCTTTTATTAATGTATTATCATTTTTTTCTTCGGGTTTTAGTCTCATATCATTTTGTTTGCCAAGCTCGATAATATACTCAACTATCGCATCAGGGTCGCCTAAAAGCTTGAAATCCTCTTTAATTTCGGCCAATACTTCATCCATGCTTTTCATTTTTATTCCTTTTTAGTATTAAGTGTTTAGTGTTGGTGTTAGTTTGGGTTTGAAGCAGGAAAGCCGTGAAGAGGAGACTAATGAGTTTCAATTTTTTCAAATCTTCACTGCTTTACTGCTTCTTTGATTCTCTGCTTTACCCAATTCACAATATACCAATAACAAACTATCCTTACTTAACTACTCAATCAAATCTATATTATAAATCTCCTCAAATCTTCTCATAATCTCATCTTTTTTCTCTTCATCTTTTACTTCTTCAATAATCTCTCTCATAAATCCTAAAACAATCATCTTTTTTGCTTCTTCTTCATTTATTCCTCTAGTTCTTAAGTAAAAAACCTCTTCAGGATCGATTTGGCCTGTAGTAGAGCCGTGACTTGCTTCTAACTCATCTATATAAATTTCCAACTGGGGCTTTGAGATCATATAGGCTTTATCGTTTAAAAGTATCGATTTGTTGTTTTGATGCGCGCTGGCGCCAATTCCGCTATGTTCAACTTTTATAAGTGCATCGAAAATCGCTCTGCTTTTATCTTTTAAAACATGTCTGGCGTTTTGCTCAGTTTTAGCATTTTTACCTTTATGGTTTATTTTTATAACATTTGCTCTAACGGCCTCTTTATCGGTATAAACCAAATGTTTCGCATCGCATTTTGCATCTTTTAAAAGATCAACTTTCAAGTTATGGCAGATCTTCCCTTCGCCTATATCGAAACTTTTTATACTAAACTCTGAAGACTCATCAGCTTTTACAAAATGCGAAGCAACCATTGAATAGCTTCTTTTCAACTCGTTTTGAACCCTAACAAGTTCAAAATAGGAATCTTTTTCCAAAGATATGTCCCATCCGTAAAATATAAGAGACTCTTTTATATTTTTATCTTCAAAATCTTCATAAAGAGTGACTTTCGCGCCATTTTTAACAGCAATTCCCAATCTATAAGGAAGAATAACGCCATCTTTAGAAAATCTGTGGACAACTTCCAGCTCTATGTCTTTATCAATCTCTATAGTTATAACATTTGGCGTTATAATATGGTTTATATAATATATCTGGTCAAAATGCTCTTTGTCTATATCTATCTCATCTTTTACATCGATTTTCAAATCCGATGGAAAACTAGCTATTGCTCCATCTTCTATAACCAACTTTTCGTTCTGATCAGCTTTTTGAGCTACCGGCTGATATAGATTAAGATTTTTTGACAAAAGCTGGGTTATATCAAAATATCTGTAATGCTCCGTCTTTTTTGAAGGAAGCCCTAGATGGCTTAACGCCACCGCCGCAGTAGCTTTTGTTTTATCTTTCGTTGAAAGATTCAAGATGGAGTTTAGATCCATTTTGGATAAAACCAACTCTCTCATTGCTCTTCCTCTATAGCCTTATAACCTTCAGCTTCAAGTTTCTTAACAAGTTCGTATCCTCCGGTTTTTACAACTTTTCCATCTTTTAGGATATGGATATAATCAGGCTTCACATACTCCAAAATTCTAGAGTAGTGAGTGATTATCAAAAAAGTCTTTTCCGGAGACTTTATCTTGTTTATCCCCTCACTTACCGCTTTAAGCGCGTCTATATCAAGCCCGGAATCTATCTCGTCCAAAATTATCAAATCTGGATCAAGCATAAGCATTTGAAGAATCTCGTTTCTCTTTTTTTCACCGCCGCTAAATCCTACATTTAAACTTCGATTTAACATCTCGGGTTTCATACCCAAAAGTTTGGCATACTCTCTAGCCATTCTTAAAAACTCTGCAGCGTTTAGAGGCTCTTTGCCTTCATACTCTCTTTTTGCGTTAACGGCTGTTCTAAGAAAATAGGCATTAGTAACGCCCGGAACCTCTACCGGATTTTGAAAACTCATAAATATCCCCTTCAAAGCTCTCTCTTCAGGTTCCATATCTACTATACTTTCACCCTTAAACAAAATATCTCCGCCAGTTACCTCTACTTCATAGTGACCTACAATAGTTTTCGAAAGAGTCGATTTTCCTGCACCGTTGGGTCCCATAATGGCATGGACTTTTCCTTTTTCAAGATTGAGGTTAAGCCCTTTTATGATCTCTTTTTCTCCGATTTTAGCTCTTAAATCTTTTATCTCTAACATCATCCTACACTTCCTTCTAAAGTTAAATTTAACAGATCTTTTGCTTCAGCGGCAAACTCCATTGGAAGATTTGCCAAAACCTCTTTACAAAATCCGTGAACTATCATACTTACAGCATCCTCTTCGTTGATTCCTCTTTGTCTTAGATAAAAGAGCTGTTCATCGCTTATTTTGGATGTGGTAGCTTCATGTTCTATCTGTGCGGATGCGTTTTTGGATTCAAGATAAGGAAAAGTGTGGGCTCCGCATTTGTCTCCTATTAACAAAGAGTCGCATTCACTATAGTTTCTAGCGTTTTGGGCACTCGCTTGAATCTTGACCAAACCTCTATAACTATTTTGGCCCCTCATAGCCGAAATACCTTTTGAAATGATAGTGGAAGAGGTGTTTTTTCCTATATGTATCATCTTAGTTCCCGTGTCCGCTTGCTGAGCTTTAGTGGTTATCGCCACACTGTAAAACTCTCCTACGGAGTTATCTCCTTTTAAGACGCAGCTTGGATATTTCCAGGTTATGGCTGAGCCTGTCTCTACCTGAGTCCAGGATATTTTGGAGTTCTCACCTGCACAAACTCCTCTTTTGGTTACAAAGTTGTATATACCTCCTCGTCCCTCTTCGTCTCCCGGATACCAATTTTGGATTGTGGAGTATTTTATCTCGGCATCTTTTAAAGCTATAAGTTCCACAACGGCAGCGTGAAGCTGATTTTCATCTCTCATTGGCGCAGAACACCCTTCGTTGTAAGAGACGTAACTTCCCTCATCAGCTATTATTAAAGTTCTCTCAAACTGTCCCGTATTTTGCGCGTTTATCCTAAAATATGTGGAAAGCTCTAGCGGACATCTAACGCCTTTAGGAACATAAACAAATGTTCCGTCTGTAAAAACAGCCGAATTTAGCGCCGCAAAAAAGTTGTCGCTCATAGGAACTACGCTAAACATATATTTTTGTATAAGTTCAGGATACTCTTTGATCGCCTCAGATATAGAGCAAAAGATTATTCCCATCTCTTTTAGTTTCTCTTTAAAAGTAGTTCCTATGCTTACCGAATCAAAAACAGCATCAACAGCTACTCCGGCAAGAGCTTTTTGCTCCTCCAAAGGAATACCCAATTTCTCATAGGCTCTTAAAATCTCAGGATCTACTTCATCTAAACTTTTTGGCTTCTTCTTAGGCGCCGCATAATAGGATATAGATTGATAATCGATAACATCATATTTTAAATGAGCCCATCTAGGCTCCTCCATCTTTTGCCAGATATGAAAAGCCTGGATTCTCATGTTGGTCATCCATTCCGGTTCGCCCTTTTTTTTAGATAAAAATCTAATAATATCTTCATTTAGTCCAGGAGGCGCCGTTTCTTCTTCTATATCTACGCTAAATCCCAGCTCATACTCTCTCGATACAACCTCTTGTATCTTTTTCTGCTCTTCGTTCAAAACAGCTCCTTTAACTATATTGTTCTTATTATAATACAAATACAAGAAATCGTTAAGAGAAATATAGCTCAAATAGGATAAAATACATCTTAATTAAATAAAGAATATTTTTAAAGGTAATTAAGGGGTAAATTATGAAAAAAGTTTTGATTTTATGCACGGGTAACAGCTGCAGATCAATAATCGCAGAAGCATTGATAAACAGATACCTAAAAGGCATAAAAGCCTACAGTGCCGGCAGCAGACCAAGCGGCAAAGTAAACGAAAACGCTATAAAAGTCTTAAAAGAGGAGGGGGCTTGGAGTGATGGATACTACTCAAAAAGTATCGATGAGGTAATAAAAGAGGATTTTGAACTTGTTGTGACTGTTTGCGACAACGCAAAAGAGAGCTGCCCCGTTTTCCCAAAAAAAACAAAAGTTTTGCATATACCTTTTGATGATCCGGACGGTAAAGAGTACGAAGAGTTTGTCAAAACAAAAGAGCTTATAAAGAAAACACTACTCCCTTTGATAGAAAAAAAACTTTGAGATTTTTTGAGGTTTGCTCGGAAAATTTTCAATTTTACTTATAAGATTTAGCAAAAACGACAAAATTTTCAACTGTTTTCTGTCTATTTAGAGTCTTCAATTATAAATAATTTAAATGGATTTCGATTAATTTTTTTAAAGACGCTTATGTAAAAAAAATTGAGGTGATTTTAGATTTTTTGCGTATTTGCGACTTAGGTTGCATACAAATATAGAGCCATAAAGCTATAATTCATCTAATAAATCTTAAAATTTACAAAGGAGTTGAGATGTCTTTAGTGGGTTTTCATCATTTGGAAAAGCTATTTAGAAAAGGGGCAAGTTTAGATATTAAAAAAGGGCATGCAAAAGAGATTACCGAATATATAGAGCAAAAATTATATGATCTATTACTAATGGGACAAAAATCGGCAAAATATAACGGTAGAGATATTATATGGAAATATGATCTACCAATAACAAAAGGTTTAGAAGAGAGTATTCAATCATTTAAAAAATTGGAACAAGAGATTGAGTTAGAGGATATTTTAAAAAGATTGGCGACTTATCCGCCTTTAATTGAATTGGAAATAGAGTTGGAAAAAAGTTTGCCGGAAATTGTAGGAGGTTTAGTTTTAGTATTAGCTAAAACCATAAAAAGTCTTGACGAAGAAAATCATATTGTTAATCACGAGTATATAAAAAGAGCAAAAAGTATAATGGATTTATTGATATAATAGCAGCAGTATAAACGTTTTTAAGTTTTTGGAATTTCCAAAAACTTAAAAACAGTAAGAAGAACTAAAAAAAATAATCACTAAAACACTCTTTTCCCCTCTCTTTAAATATAAACGAACATTTTTTAATTTCTTCATTTTTTATGTTTTAATATCTCGTATGATTGGAATATTAGATTATAAAACAAAGTTTAGAAAAATATATTTTAGATATCATAAAAGAAAAATTGGAGAAAAAAATGAAAAAGATAATTGTTGGAGCAATTCTAGTGTTTATGACTATGGTAGGTATATTTGTATTTATAAAAGGAAAAGATACTTACGATCCTAGTAAATTTTATGTAGAAATAGAAGGTAAAATGGAGCCGGGCGCTAAAATCGATCTAAAACTTCCGGACCAGTTTGACAAAACACATACATTAGATGATGATACTAAAGTTATCATAGCGGTATTTACAAAAGATGCGGCGCATAAAGTTATCGACTTTTTAAAAAAGGAGCCAAAAGGGTATCTAGAGTCTAAAAACGCTCAATTTATAGCAGATATAAGTAAAATGCCGGTAATTATCAGAAACACTTTCGCTCTTCCTGATCTTCAAAAAAGCGACTATACCATACTTTTAATATACGATGAAAATTTAAGCAAAAAATTTCACAATGATAAAAATACCGATAAGATTTTCGTAATATTTTTAGACAATAAAAAAATCAAAGACATAAAGTATGCCGCGGATGAGAAGGAGCTAAAAGAGATATTAAAGTGAAAAAAGTCTATATCTTAAGTGGCGCCGGAATCAGCCAAGAAAGCGGTATTCCGGTTTTTAGAGGAGAAGAGGGACTTTGGCAAAAATACGATATCCAAAAGGTCTGTTCACTAAAAGGTTGGGAAGAGGATAGGGATTATGTAAAAAGATTTTATGACGAAAGAAGGGTTGAGCTTAAAAACTACAAGCCAAATAGAGCTCACAAAATTTTCGCAAAATTAGAATCCGAGTTTCCAAATCAGATTTACCATCTAACACAAAATGTTGACGATCTATTAGAACGCGCCGGTTGTAAAAAAATCATCCATCTTCACGGAACATTGACTCACTTAAGATGCCATAAGTGCCAAAATATATTTTACATAGGCTATAGAGCACAAAAAAGCGACGAAAAGTGCCCAAAATGCGACTCAAAAGATATACGCCACAATGTGGTAATGTTTGGAGAAGTAGCGCCAAATTACCGCTATCTATACACCCTTTCAAAAGAGTGTGATTTTTTTGTGGCTATCGGAACTAGCGGAAAAGTTATAGATATAGTTGATCTATCAAAAGAGTTTAAAAAAACAGTTTTGATAAATCCTAATCGTGAAGAGTATATAACTATATTTGGAAGCCATGGTAGATTTATAGATACCTATTTTGATATTTTTATCCAAAAAAGAGCCGTAGAAGCCGCCGATGAACTTTATGAACTGATAAAAGAGTATCTGCTTAACTAATATCAATTAAATAGAAATAATATTTAGTTATAATCTCTCCAAATTTTTAAGGAGGGAGCGTTATAAATTCCGTGTCAGTTGGATAGTTAGATAAAATAAAGAGAAAGGACTGACATGGAAGAATTTGATTTTAACAAAGCAGTAAAAGATTTGCTTGCAGGGAAGAAGATAAGTGGTAA
>JALWIX010000071.1 GCA_027082175.1 Campylobacterales bacterium | reverse complement strand
TCAAAACCTCGACTTAAATCAAAAATATTAATCGCCTTGGTTATATAAAGATAGCTTAACGGATCAAACCATTTAGAGAAGTTGTAACCGTTATATTCTAGATACCTTTCTACTTCGAATCTTCCAAAAAGCTCGTATAAACCTTCGTTAGCCACATAAGCTCTGCCAAATTTTCTATCCATCGAATAGTGGCTCAAAAAACTTATATGTCCGGCCATCCTTCCTATTGCAAGTCCGCTTAATCCTTGCTCTTTTAGCTCTTTTGGTTCATAATTCCCCTCTTTAAAGAGAGGGTCTTTTAAAATTGCTTCTTGCGCTACTTTATTGAAAGCTATAACCCAAGGTCTTGTTGCGTGAGTGGCAGCTAAAGAGACGATATGTTTAGCTAGACCGGGAAAATCAACCGCAAATCTAAGCGCTTGCATACCTCCCATAGATCCGCCGATAACCGCATGGATTTTATCGATTCCAAGTTTGGAAAGAAGTATGCGTTGAGCTTTTACCATATCTTTAATAGTTACTACGGGAAATTTAAATCTATATGGCTTATTATCCGGATACATAGGCGACAAAGGTCCGGTAGAGCCAAAGCAGCTTCCTATAACGTTTGTGCAGATAACGAAAAACTTAGTAGTATCTACCGCTTTGCCGTCTCCTATCAATGAATCCCACCATCCAGGTTTTCTATCTCCCTCATATCTACCCGCGGCATGATGGGAACCGCTAAGAGCGTGACAGATCAATATTACATTGCTTTTTTCTTCGTTTAATTCACCGTAAGTCTCATAAACAATCTCGTAAGGCTCTAAGATTCTTCCGCTTTCTAGATATAACGGATTTGTGAATTTGGCTTTTTTTGTAGTTATTTCCAATTATAACCTCATACTATTTAGAAAATTGTTTTATTATACTTAAATGCCTCTATAAAAAAGATAAAAAAAAATTCCCTTTTAACACTAACTAAAGAAATTCTTATAAATGACTCATTTGCAACAATCCTAAACCTTGAAATTGTAGGCTAATAATCAGATATTAAAATAATCTCGCAATTTTTTGATATACTTAATTTTCCAAAAACGCATAAAAAATAGCCTAAACTTCTTAAATAAGTTAGCGAAACTATAAATATTTGAAGGTATGATACTGTATGAATGAAATTATAGATAATCTTATATTATACGGATATGTGATACTTTTTTTCTATTCATTGGGAGGAGGTTTTTTTGCTTTAGCTGCAGCCGGAGTACTCTCTTCTTTAGGAAAAATGGATCTATTGACTTCAATCGCGGTAGCGGCGACTTCTAATTTTTTAGGAGATCAAATCCTACTTTATTTCACTCGCTCTAATAAACAGCAAATGTATAAATACTTAAAAAAACATAGACGAAAATTAGCCTATTCACATCTTTTAATGAAAAAATTCGGAACTTGGGTTATATTTATTCAAAAATATATTTATGGAGTTAAAACTTTAGTTCCTATAGCCATAGGACTAACTAGATACAGTAGCGCCAAATTTGCGATATATAACTTTTTCGCTTCTATATTATGGGCTATCGTTGTCGGGCTTATAAGCTATTTGGGCGGCAAAACAGTAATATCGGCTCTTGATCATATCAAACAGTCTCCTTGGATAATGCCTCTTTTATTGCTCAGTATAATCTCCATAACTCTTTTTATCATAAATAGAGCAACCAAAAAATAGGCAAGAAGTTCTTGCCTTTTATACATGATAATTAGGAGCTTCTTTTGTGATAGTTACATCGTGAACATGGGACTCTTTAAGACCTGCTGAAGTGATCTCAACAAATTCCGCTCTCTCTTGAAAATTTTTTATATCCTTTGCCCCCACGTAACCCATAGATGATCTAAGACCGCCAATAAGCTGGTGTACTACGTTGGATATTTTTCCTCTATAAGGAACCATTCCCTCTATACCCTCAGGAACAAGTTTATCAGCGGCGGTTCCTTCTTGAAAATATCTATCAGTGCTTCCTTTAGTCATCGCGCCTATACTTCCCATCCCTCTGTATGTTTTATATTGTCGTCCCTGATACATCACAACTTCTCCGGGACTCTCTTCGGTTCCGGCTAATAAACTTCCTATCATAACCGAACTAGCCCCAACAGCTAAAGCTTTGGCCACATCTCCCGAATATTTTATACCGCCATCAGCAATTATAGGAACATCGTACTCCATAGCAACCTGGGCGCACTCGTCAATAGCGCTTATTTGAGGAACGCCTACGCCAGCTACGATTCTTGTAGTACATATACTGCCAGGACCTATTCCAACTTTTACAGCATCAGCCCCAGCTTCAATCAAGTCGGCAGTAGCCTCCGCAGTAGCTACGTTTCCGGCAATAACATCTATCTCTAAAGTATCTTTTATTGCTTTTAAAGTATCGATAATTCCTTGAGAATGTCCGTGAGCCGAATCTAACACCAAAACGTCAACTCCCGCTTCAACCAAAGCGCGAGCGCGTTCAAGTTGATTTACTCCTATAGCCGCTCCAACTCTCAATCTTCCGTAAGCGTCTTTGTTGGCGTTTGGATACTCGATCCGTTTTTTAATATCTTTGATAGTGATAAGCCCTTTTAGATATCCTTCATCATCAACAATAGGTAGTTTTTCTATCTTATGTTTATGCATAATTTCAGCGGCCTCTTCAAGAGTGGTTCCCTGCTTAGCGGTCACAAGAGGAGTTTTTGTCATCACTTCACTAACTTTTTTCGTATAGTCTCTCTCAAACCTCATATCCCTGTTTGTTAAAATTCCTAAAAGTTTTTTGTGCTGATCAACTACGGGAACGCCGCTTATTTTATACTCGCTCATCAATTTTTCCGCATCTTCTAAAGTGGCTTCAGGATGTACAAAGATAGGATCTATGATAACTCCGCTCTCGCTTTTTTTAACTCTTTTTATCTCTAAAACTTGTGACTCTATATCCATATTTTTATGAATTATTCCTATACCCCCAAGTCTTGCCATAGCGATCGCCGCTCTATGCTCTGTCACCGTATCCATAGCGGCTGAAACCAAAGGTATATTTAAAGTTACATTTTTAGTAAGTCTAGTTCTAATATCTACCTCTTTAGGCAAAACTTTTGAATGTTTGGGAACCAAAAGCACATCTTCAAAAGTTAAGGCTCTTTTTCTGATTCTCATTTTCTCTCCTCTAAGTTCGTTTCGTAACTTAACTCTCTATTTGTTATCTACCAATACATTAATATACCAATAAACCTATTACTAACCTACCGCCAAACTATTTTAACGCTCTTTCCAAACTCATAGCGCCGTCAAAAACAGACTGCTCGTCAAAATGTTTTCCTATTAGTTGAAGCCCAACAGGAAGCCCTTCTTTAGTTTCGTCAACAGGCAAACTTATAGCGGGAAGGCCGGCAAGATTGACACCTATGGTATATACGTCGCTAAGATACATCTCAAGTGGACTCTTTTTGCTTCCAAACTCAAAGGCAACAGTTGGAGCAACTGGAGACAGTATAAGTTCTACCTCTTCAAAAACTTTTTTATACTCATCTTTTATCAAGTGTCTAACTTTTTGCGCTTTTATGTAGTAAGCATCGTAATAGCCGCTAGAAAG
>JALWIX010000070.1 GCA_027082175.1 Campylobacterales bacterium | reverse complement strand
GCATGTTTTGCCAAAGGATGTATTTCTTTTGTTGCAAGATCAACTGCCCTCTCCACGGCACTATTTAAAAGTTCAGCTACTAAAGGAAACAACATAGCTGTCTGCATAATAATTTTAGACAATATCGTTATAGGCAAAAGCCATATAACGATAGTAAATATAAGAAAAGCGAAAATCTCTATCTTAAATGATGTTTCCGACAGAAAAGTTTCGATTAGACCATCTATAGCATATTTTGCATTTTTAAAAAGCGAATATTTGGGTTGGTTTCTCATTTTACGAAAAACCCTTTTATTTTATCTTTGCTTTCATATGGAGAGACTTTGAAGCTTTCCTCTCCTATCTTAACTTCGTAAAGCTCTTCAGGTTTGGCCTTCGAGTAGGTTAGAGCTATTTTTGCCGCAAGTTCTTTGTCTTTATCGGTCGCTTTTTTGGATATAAGCGATATAGGTCCTGGCAGGGGAAGGGAAAATTTAATATATTTATGCGAATCTATCGCTTTGAGTTTTTCATTTTCATCTTTATTTCTGCTGACTACAAGTTTGGCGCCTTCAGGCAGCCTAAAGTGTCTTCCAACTTTCAAAACAGGTATATCCTCTACCTCGAATTTGTCATATTTTATAAAATCTCTAATTTTTTCGCTAAAGTATTCATCAGTGAGCAGACAGCCTCCAGATGGAGAAGGATAATCCTCTATACCCCATTTTTTCGCTAATTCCATCTGCCTTTCTCTACTTCTTCCGCTAATGTCGAGCAGTTTTTCTCTGTCTACCCATCCCTCTTTTTCAGGTATTGTAGGAGGAAGAAGTTTTGCGCTAAGCGGCCTTAGTATCAGTCCCTCCGCATCGCTGAATTCGCTGACGATTTTTAGCGCGTCCATTCTTTGGCTCATTGGTCTTTGTCCTAGAACTTCGCCGCTTATTATAAATTTAGCGTCAAGTTTTTTTAGCAAAGTCTTTGCTACTCTCACCATATGCGCGTGACAATCAATGCAAGGGTTAAAGTTTTTGCCATAGCCATATTTAGGATCGAAAAGCACTTTTTGTATATACTCTTCTCTAACGTCTACAATCTGTAGTTTTGCCCCAATTTTATCGGTGAGTTTTTTTAGCTTCTCTTGTTTTTCAAGAGCGTCTTTAGCGCCTCCGAAACCGGTTTCGAAATATAGACCAATTACCTCGATTCCTTGCTCGATTATCAGCTTCATAGCTAAAAGACTATCTAATCCTCCGCTAAAGAGAGCCAAAGCTCTTATTTTTTGCTCTTCTTGTTCACCGCTTTTTTGAATCTCTTTTATCTCAGTCATAGATGGCAAATTCTCCTCTTTTTAGTTTTGTTATAATATCTTTATATTTTCTTATTTTAAAACTTTTTTCTTCAAAGGATATATCTTTTGTTTTAACAACAGTCTTAAGTTTTTGCTCATAGTATTTTATCAAAAAAATTAATAATTCATTTTTTAGTTCATCCTCTTTGTATGTTTTTATATCATCATCCAAAAGTATTGATATCAGTTTTGGATGATCGCTTTTTTGCTCGAGCAAAAGTTTAAACTCCTCTTTGTGATAGTTAAAGTGTCTTTCATCGATATAGTCTAAGACGGTATTTATGAGATTTGGCTCAGTAAGAAGTGTTTTTATGATGGTAAGTTCTTTGGTGTCTTTATTTTGTGAAAGCTTGTTTTCATAATTTTTAAAGCTTTTTGATAATTTTATCTTCCCTGGAGTAATGTTTAATAAAGCCGCGACAAAATGTTTATACTCCTCTTGAAGCAATGAAGAGAGAGTTTTTAAAAACTCAATAGATTCTTTTAAAGCTTTCTCTTTTTCTATTGGAGAGTTTATGTTATATTTTTGCACCGTCTTTTCTAAAACAAACTCTATAAATGGTTTTGGGTGTCTAAATATATTTTCAAGTTCTTCTACTTTTCCCTCTTTTACTATATCGGCGGGGTCTTTGTCGCCTTCAAACAAAACCACTCCACCTTCTATGTCGGAAGCGCTAAGCATTTTAGCTGCTTTTAAGGCTGCCGTTATACCCGCTTGGTCTCCGTCGTAAGCCAAGACTACTTTGGGTTCGCCTCTCCTTAAAAGAGGCAAATGATCTTTTGTTAGGGCGGTTCCAAGAGTTGCTACGGCATTTGTAAATCCTGCTTGATGAAGCATAACTACATCCAGATACCCTTCTGTTACGATCATCTTTTTGGTTTTGAAGATTTTATCCTTTGCGAGATGATAGCCGTATAGTAGTTTTGATTTGTTAAAGAGTTTTGTTTGAGGGGAATTTATATATTTTGCGGGGTGGTTTGTTATTGTTCTACCCCCAAAACCTACAAGCCTGCCGTTTGGAGAGTAGATAGGAAATGTTATTCTCTCTATCAATCTCGCGTATGTTTTGTTGTTTTCAACAGCTAAGATACCTGCTTCAACAGCTTCTTGAAATGGGATAAATTTTGACTTTAAATATTGGAGAGTTTCGTTTGATGAAGGAGCAAAACCTATTTCAAACTTTTCTATGCTAGATTCAAAAACCCCTCTTTTTTTTAGATACTGTTTAGCTTTTTCGTTTTGAACAATCTTTTTTTTGTAAAATCTGTTTATCTCGTTTAAAACTTTAAAAAGGTCTTGCCCTCTATTTTTATCGCTAGAATATTTTAGTTCTATATTGAACATAGAAGCAACTTTTTCAACGGCTTCTGGATAAGAGAGTTTTTCATACTCCATTACAAACTTTATAGCGTCTCCTCCCACACCGCATCCGAAACAGTGAAATATCTGTTTTGAGGGGCTGACGACGAAACTAGGCGTATCTTCGTTGTGAAAAGGGCAGAGCGCTTTAAAATTTGCTCCGCTTTTTTTAAGTTCAAGGTAGTTTCCCACAACATCTACTATGTCAATTCTGCTTTTTAGCTGCTCTATGGACGTTTTATCTATCATATCCCCATTATAGCATATTGTAAAATTCGGGTTTATAGTATAATAAAACCAAAAAATGCAAGGAAGGTTTTGGAAAACTTCTTACTTGAGTACAGAGATCCGCTTTTTGGCATATTGGTTTTTTTAATTCTCGTTTTTATAGTGTCTTTTTTCAGTTACTGGTGGGCTTGGTACAAAAGAAAAGAGCAGGATGACGAAATAGCCAGATTTTTTGCGAAATTTGAAGAGAGTGCGGATGAAGAGATTTTGAACATAGAAAAAGAAAAAGATACAAAAAAAGCATTTTTGCTTCTTGCTTCTGCATTTGAAAGAAGCGGAGATTTTGAAAAGGCTATAGCGATATATCTCAATCTTTCAAAAAGTGAGGAGAAACCAAAAGAGAGGCAAGAACTTTTAAAAAAACTTGGTTTTGTCTACTTTAAAGCAGGCTTTTTGGAAAAATCGAAAGAGATTTTTCTGGAGTCCTTGAAGTTTTATCCTAGGGATAAAGAGACGTTGAGATTTTTGATGGTCATTTACGAGAGACTTCAACAATATGATAAAGCGAAAGAGGTTTTAGAGTCGCTAGAAGAACTTGGAGAAGGAAAAGAGGAGAAGAATTATTTTAAAGCCTTAGAAATTGTGAAAAATATGAAAAATGATGACGAGACACTTTTTGAAATTTATAAAAACTCCTCTTTGCATGTTAGATTGATATTTGAATATCTTTTCAAAAAAGATCCGCAAAAAGCTTGGGAGAGATTAAATAGCAAAGATTATAAGAAACTTAGCGATCTTTTTTGGAATCTTCCAAAAGA
>JALWIX010000069.1 GCA_027082175.1 Campylobacterales bacterium | reverse complement strand
TAATAATATAAGAGAAAAACTAAACTTTTATGACACAAAATATGCTCTTTCTAGTACAAAACATATCAAAAAAGGACAAAAAGCAGTAATCATCAATAAAAACAATATCCCTTTAGCTCTTCAAAGAAATTCTGAAACAAAACTATTTTGGCATATTGACTGTAGTTATATAGGATATTTAAACAAAGATGAAAAAATAGAGATAGGTTTTTCGAGATATGAAGATAAACGATTTTATAAATTTAATACAAAGATAATATCTATCGATTTTGGAGAAAGCGGATGTATTGTCACAACTGAACATAGTACCTCATTATCAAATAGAGAAAGAAGAGTTCATGATAGATATCAAACCAATTTGAAAGCAAAATTGACTTATAGAACCCAAAAAGGATTTATAAGTTCATTTAACTGTTTGGTTGAAAATATCTGTTTAGAGGGTGCTCAAATAGCAACAAATGAGAAAAATATTGATATAGATAAAAACAAAACAGTCTCATTAAATATTTTATTTGGTAATGGATTTAAATCAACAGAAGCAAAGATAAAATATATCTTACAAGATGAGAGTTATCAAATCGGTTTAAAATTTATAAATGTACAGGAGTGCTTTTTAAAAAAAGTGAAAAAACTACTTAATATTCATAAAAACCCAGGCCAAGTATAAACTTGACCTGCTATATATCGTCTCCTTCTACGCAGCTTTTTTTCTTTAATATATCTTTCATAGAAATATAGCTGTTTAAAGCTCCTATATAGGCTTTCGCGCTAGCCATCATAGTATCTATGCTTAAACCATGACCGATAACCGCAGGTTTGTTTTCGTCAAATACGACTTTGACTACGACTTTAGCCAAAGCATCTTTTCCTTTGCTTACAGCTTTCACTTCATAATCGTTCAACGTACCGTTATAACCGCTTATTCTATCAATAGTTTTAAATATGGCGTCAATAGTGCCGTCGCCAATACCGGCATCTGTTATCTCTTTTCCATTATACTCTATTGTTACCGCGGCGCTAGGTACACCTTCACTACAGTCGTTTATCTGTAACTTTTTAAGCTTATAAATCTCAGGTATGCTAGTTAATTCGCTAGTTATTATCATCCTTAAATCATCGTCAGTTATCTCTTTTTTTCTATCCGCCAATATCTTAAATCTCTCAAAGGCTTTGTTAATTTCATCATCACTCAAATCAAAGCCTAAAGATTTAATTCTCTCCTTAAAAGCGTGGCGTCCCGAGTGTTTACCCAAAACTATCGCATTTGTCTCAAACCCTATATCTTCGGCTCTCATTATCTCGTAAGTCTCTTTATGTTTCAATACTCCGTCTTGATGGATGCCGCTTTCATGAGCAAAAGCGTTTCTACCGACAATAGCTTTATTTGGCTGAGGTTCGATACCCGTAATAGCTGCAACTAAACGGCTAGTAGGATAAATCTCTTTTGTATTTATATTTGTTTCAACACCGTCAAAGATATCCTTCCTTGTTTTTATAGCCATCACAACTTCTTCCAAAGCCGCATTTCCCGCTCGTTCGCCAAGTCCATTTATGGTGCACTCAACCTGCCTTGCTCCGTTTAAAACACTATATAAAGAGTTTGCGGTAGCAAGTCCCAAATCGTTATGGCAATGAACGGAAATTATAGCTCTATCGCCAATATACTCTTTTAACTCTTTAATCATCCCGCCCATCTCGTGAGGCAATCTATATCCGACGGTATCCGGTATATTGATAGTTTTAGCGCCTGCTTTTATAGCCTCATCTATTATCTCTTTTAAAAAACTCATTTCGCTTCTACCGGCATCTTCACAACTAAACTCTACGTCGTCGGTAAATTCTCCTGCCATTTTCACAGCTTCAACCGCTCTTTTTATAACCTCTTCGGGACTCATTCTAAGCTTATATTTCATGTGAATATCGCTTGTAGCTATAAAAGTGTGTATTCTTTTCTTTTTTGCCGGTTTTATAGCCTCTCCTGCCGCTGTTATATCTTTTTCAACGGCTCTTGCCAAAGAACACACGGTACTGTTTTTCACAATTTGGCTTATTCTATATATAGCTTCAAAATCTCCCGGGCTTGCCGCCGCAAAACCAGCTTCTATAATATCTACTCCAAGTTTTTCAAGCTGTTTTGCTATCTGTATCTTCTCTTCCGTATTCATAGAAGCACCGGGACTTTGTTCGCCGTCTCTTAAAGTCGTATCGAATATTTTTACTATATCGCTCATTTTCTATCCTTTGAATTAAAAATGTTTTGAGTATTTAAAAAAACTGTCTATAAAAAGATGTCAGAAGCGCAGGAGGAGGTTTTTAATCTCAATTTTAGGAAGAATCTTAATCGCTTTAATAACACCTGTATCACTCATATATTTTCCTTTGATAATTTTTTTCCATTATTATACTATATTTTTCTCTTTTTTCTAAGCCAAACAAAATATACCGCTCTAAAAATACCATAAAGTATATAAAACGTAGTAAGTATAGTTATGCCTTCAATAGGAAAAAGATACAAAAGAGATAAAACAATAACCAAAATTATCAAGATTTTTATGGCATTAATTTTTTTTAACTCCAATTTTTTAAAACTAGGATACCTTATATTACTAACCATTAAAAATGCACAAAGCAGAGCGCCAATCAGAAGCAAATAGGAATATTTGAGCAACATCGGATACTCTTGAAAAAGCAAAATCCATACAGCTACAAAGACCGCAGCGGTTGGTATAGGCAATCCTATAAAAAGCGACGGCTCGCTAGAAGGCGCCATAACGTTAAATCTAGCTAGTCTAATCGCACCGAAAACTACGAACATAGCAGATACCAAAGAGCCAAATTTTCCATATTCATAACCGCAACAAAAATATAAAAGCATAGCCGGAGCAACGCCAAAAGCGACAATATCGGCTAAAGAGTCAAACTCTACACCAAACTTACTAGTAGTATGGGTAAGTCTTGCTACTCGTCCGTCTATGCCGTCAAATATCAATGACAAAAGTATAAGCCAAGCGGCCTTTTGAAATTCGCCTTTGGAAGCCGCTATGATACTTATAACGCCAATAAACGCGCTTGCAGCGGTAAAAAGATTAGGCAATATATACATCAAATGAAAACTAGGTTTATTCAATTTTATCCCTTTAGATTAGCCAAAACGCTTATGCCTGCAACTAAGTTTTCGCCTCTTTTCACATTTAATACTGCCTCTTTGGGTAACTCTATGGTAAATAACGCTTCGGTACAAAATCCCAAAATTTCAGAAAAATCGCATCGGTTATTTTTAGATTTATATAACGAATGTCCCAAAAAGCCCCATCTCCCGGCCAATGAAGACACCTTTATCCTCTTTTTACCATCTTTTATAACAAAAATAAATCTTTCGTTTAAATTATGCGATTTTCCTGAGGTCAAATCCAAGAATGCTCCATGTCTAAAGTAAGTCTCTTCTACTATTCCGCTCATAGGAGATTTTATACCGGAGCCGTGTTCTAACTTTTTGTAAATTTCTATAACTTTTTTTCCATCTCTTTCATAGATATCGGTAACTTTCCCATCTACGGGAGAAAAAATCGCCTCTTTTTCTAAAAGTTCGACTCTATTTTTCGGAATATAATAGATATAAAATAAAAACAAAAAAAGAGAAACAAAAAAAGCATTCAAAAACCAAGATTTTGCAAAAACTAGCCCAATAAGCGCAACTAAAGCGCTTATTGTCAATTTTTTACGTCCTTCGAAAGCAAAATTATCAAAGAAGAGGCTCAATGCTTACTCCTCCTCCTGTTTTGAATCATCCTCTTTTTTAGACTCTTTTTTCGCTCTCTCTTTAGCCTCTTTTATATCTTCCAAATCATCAGAAACCAATTTAGACTTTATAGAGTGCTTATCTTCAAATTCTCTGATTATCTCTCTTACCCTTTTGCCTTCTATAACCTCTTTTTCAAAAAGCTCCTTAACCATCTCCTCTATCGCTTCGCTATACTCTTTAAGCCGATCTTTAACATGCTCGTATCTCTGGTTTAAAAATCTCTTTATAAACTCGTCTATATCTTCGGCCAATTTTTCGCTATACTCTTTAACAGGCGCCATACCGCCGCCCAAAAAGAGATTTCTTTGCTTTTCCAACACCATTAAGCCCGCTACTTCGCTCATCCCGTACATCATAACCATAGCTTTTACTATATCGGTTGCTCTTTCTAGGTCGTTAGCGGCTCCCGTGCTTATCTCCCCTATAAAAATTTCTTCGGCCGCTCTACCTCCAAGAAGTACGTCTATCTCAGCGACAAGCTCATGTTTTTGCATAAGATATTTGTTCTCTTCGGGAGTATTGAGCGTATAACCCAAAGCGGCAAGACCTCTAGGAATAATCGAGACTTTTGTTACTCTTTTTGCGCCTTGGGTGGTCTCGGCTAACAATGCATGCCCGCTCTCATGATAAGCCACTATTTTCTTCTCTTTTGGACTTATTCTTCTGCTTTTCTTTTCTAATCCGGCTATTGCCCTTTCAACGGCTTCTAAGAAATCCTCCTGCTCTACCTCTTTTTTATTTTTTCTTCCCGCTAAAAGAGCGGCTTCATTTACTATGTTTGCCAAATCTGCTCCAGCAAGTCCGGCAGTCAGTTTTGCTATTTCACTTAGGTCAACATTATTAGACATTTTTATATGTTTTACATGGACTTTTAGTATGGCTAACCTTCCTTCAAAATCAGGTTTATCCACAACCACCGTCCTATCAAAACGTCCCGGTCTAAGTAGCGCAGGATCCAAAACTTCGGGTCTATTTGTGGCAGCTAGAACTATAATCGGATATTTTGCGCTATCAAAACCGTCCATCTCTGCTAAAAGCTGATTAAGCGTCTGTTCACGCTCATCGTTTCCGCCGATAGGCCCGGACGCCGCTCTGCTTTTTCCTATAGCATCTATCTCGTCGATAAAAATTATCGCAGGAGCCTCTTTTTTAGCTTGCTCAAACAGGTCTCTAACTCTTGCCGCTCCTACTCCAACAAACATCTCTATAAAACTTGAACCGCTAACGGCGAAAAATGGAACACTCGCTTCGCCTGCAACAGCTTTTGCCAAAAGAGTCTTACCCGTTCCGGGAGGGCCTACAAGCAAAACCCCTTTAGGAATCTTAGCCCCCAACTTAACGTAACGATCCGGATATTTTAGAAAATCGACTATCTCTTTAACTTCTTCTTTTGCCTCTTCCGCTCCAGCTACATCACTAAATTTTACGTTAGGTTTTTCGCTGTTTATAAGCTTTTTGGCGCTACCCATGCCAAGAATCCCTCCCCCCACGCTCTTTTGCATTCGGCTTGCTAAAAACATCCATATCGCAAAAAAGATAAAGATAGGAATAACCCAGCCAAAAATAACCTCGCTTACCCAGTTGCTTTCACTATATCCGCCGTAATCAACGCCTTTTTGCTCCAAAAGAGGTATCAAAGTGTTATCTTCCGGCACTCTATTTGCAAAATAGATAACTTTATAACCATTTTCGTCGGCTATCGCCTTTATAGTTCTTTGACCAATAGCAACATATTTTACCCGTCCCTGTTTTATAAGATTTTTGAGTTCAGAATAACTAACCTCTTTACTCTTTTGTATGGGAGCGCCTACCATATGGGTCGTAGCGCCTTCACCCATATTCGCTCCGGTTGGTCCTATCATCGATTTGAAAAGTAGTATGATGATAATCGAAAAAATCGCAAAAGTTATAAGAGGATTTTGGTTGAAAAAATTATCTTTTTTATCTCTATTCGGTCTCTTTTTTGCCATCTGTATCCTTTTTCTTGAAATATTTTTAGAGCTAAACTCTATTTATCATAACTATTTTGCAAGCAAAAGAGTTATCCACCCTTTTTCTTGAATCTTTTTTATAAGTTTCAAATCGTCATATCTTTCCAATACATTTGAAAGATACCTATCCACTATCCCCGAAAGTATCAAATATCCTTCATCTTTCACGCAACTTTTTAAATCTTTAGCTAAAAATACCAACACGTCAGCCACTATATTAGCTATTACTATATCATACTTTTCCTTGAGATTTACGGCCGAACCTATCCATGCTTTATTATATTCAACTTTGTTTAATCTAAAATTTTTTTTTGCCTCTTTAACGGCGAGCTCATCCGTATCGCAAATATCGACTATCGCGCCCTTTTTAGCCGCGGCAATAGCCAATATGCCGCTGCCGGTACCTACGTCCAATACTTTATCCTCTTTTTTTACCTTTTGGCTTACTATTTTCAAACAGTTTAGAGTACTTGGATGATGTCCCGAGCCAAAAGCTAAAGCCGGGTCTATAACTATATCAACGCTATCTTCTTTTTTTTCATACCAACTTGGACGTATATAAAACTCTTCTACTTCAACGGGAGTAATACTTTTTTTATAGTTTTCTATCCAGTCTTGATTCTCTTTTTTTTCAACTTTTATATCCAGAGCTATTTTTTCAGAAAAAATCTCACTCAAAGCATTTGCATACTCTTTAGTTTTTTCAATAATATCCTCTAGCGGCTCTTCGCTTCTTAAGATTAAAGAGTTACCGACTTCTTCGATACCGTTATAGAAATGATCCATCAAAAAACTCTCTATCTCTTCTTTATGAGAAGTTGGCGTTATAGTTACCTCATAATAATACTTTTTCATTCTTATATCACTCTCTTATCTTAAAATAATGAGTAAGCAGTAATAAGTGGTAAGTGATCAGTTTACCGAACACAGCTCACTGCTTACTACTCACTAATAATTCAAAAACCTCTTTCAAATCTAAAGCGCCTTCATAAAAAGCTTTGCCTATTATTACGCCGGCTACTTTCTTAGTTTCAAGCAATCTTTTTATATCTTCTATATCTTTAACACCGCCGCTAGCAATCGTCTCAATACCGCTAGCTTCGGCTATACTTACGGTAAAATCAACATTTACTCCGCTCAAAGTTCCATCACGTCCAACATCGGTACAGATTATCGCTTCTACTCCGCTATCCGCGAAAGCTCTTGCAAGTTCGGTAGCTTTCATAGTGCTGGTTTTTGCCCATCCCTCTACCGCCACATAGCCATCAATTGCGTCTATTCCGACTACGACGGGATATTTTTTTGCCATCTCTTTGACAAAATTGGGATTTTTCACCGCGACTGAGCCCAAAATAACCCGATTAATACCTATATCTAGATATCTCTTTATAGTCTCTTCATCTCTTATACCGCCGCCCAACTGCATTTTTAAAGAGGAGTTTTCTCTAATCTTTTTTATCTGCTCAAGATTTTTAGGTTCACCTGCGAAAGCGCCGTTTAAATCGACTAAATGTAGCCATTTTGAACCCATCTCTTCAAACTTCTTAGCAAGCTCCCAGGGCTCATTGCTGTAGATTTTAGCGCTCTCCATCAAACCTTTTGTTAGTCTTACCGCTTTTCCATCTTTTAAATCTATAGCAGGATAAATTGTCATTATATTCCTTTATTTTGCGAATCGTAAAGCGTAATTAGTAATAAGGGGTAAGTGGTAAGAGATAATCCTCTCACACTCACACTCACACCCACACCCACACCCACACTAACACCCACACTATTCACCCTAAAGTCTCACAAAATTTTCCAAAATTTTAAGTCCGTTTTCGTGCGACTTTTCTGGATGCGGCTGAAGGCCAAATACGTTTTCATTTTGAACCGCGCTTACAAACTCATAACCGTATATGGTTCTCCCAGCAACATACTTTTCATCGCATACGGCATGAAAACTATGAACAAAATAGAGATAAAAAGCTTTAGGAAGTCCTTTAAACAAAGAGGTCTCTTTTTGAACAAAAAGTTCATTCCATCCCATATGCGGAACTTTCAACCTATGTTCGAATCTGCTTTTATCAAAAGGAACAACCTCTCCGGGAATTAATCCAAGCCCTTTATGCTCGCCAAACTCATAACTTTTATCAAAAAGAAGCTGCATTCCAAGACAAATTCCAAGAAGTGGTTTTCCACTTTTTGCAAACTCTAAAATAGGTTCGATTAGGGCATACTGTTTTAGATGAGAGATCGCGTCTCCAAAAGCTCCTACCCCAGGTAAAATAAGTTTATCAAAATCTTTTAATTTTTCACCTTCTTTTACAATCTCAGGCTTTGCGCCTATTTTCAAAAAAGCGTTTTTAACACTTGCGAGATTTCCCATATTGTAATCAACTATCGCTACTTTCATAATACCTCTTTTAGACATTAGATATTAGGAATTAAAAATTTGGAATCGGGAATAGTATTTTTCTTCATCCTAACCACTTGCCCTTATCTCCTATAACCTTACCACCTTTATACTCAATCACTCTTCCTCTCTATACCCTTGCATAGATTTTAGATAGAAAGAGAGACCAAACAGCAGCATAGTAACGGCCGCTACTAAGAAAACAGCGTATATGATTTTTTCCGGCCCGATTATAGCAAACTTGAAAACCAACATCAAAGCTTCTATAGATAGAGCTATTATTATAGACCCTAAAAACCTAATCATTGTCTTATGAACGTCGGAAGTGCTTCTTTGTTTATGACGTCCCAATACTTCTTCTTCAAAAAGAGTCTTTACTAAATCAAAAATAGCTAAAGATAAAGTTATCAAAATAGTTGATTCAAAAATCTCTTTTACGTCTAGATTATAAACATGAATACCATGAACCATAACACTCATAATCCCTTTTAAAAAAAGTAGTATTGCTACTACCAAAAGGGCGAATGTAAAAAGAAAATATGAGATTTTAGAAAAATTACCGAAAATAGAATCAATTGATGTAGGATGAAAAACTTTTAAAATATCCGTTAAAGAGAGATCGATACAGACTATATAAACTAACTGCTTTTTATCGTTATATATTGGGTATGAAGCCGTTACCGTAAGTTCATGCGTTAACAATGACGGATAGGGATCAGTTAAAATACATCTTTTCTCTTTGACGGCACGATAGTAATATGCTCTCATACTTCTATTGATCCCTTTCCCTTTCCTGTATTCCGGTTTTTTAGAAATAGCGTCGATGATCTGCATTCCGCTTTTATCCAATACATAAAAAGCCTCCGCTTGGGGAAGCTCTTTTTTGAGTATTTTTAACGTATTGATAATGTTGTCTAACGAAGGAACAGGCATATAGTTCGGTATGTAACGCTGTAGAAGATAACATAAATATGCTCTTGCTTTCGTTCTTATCTCAGCGTACTGCTCAATTTCCCTAACTATCATCTTTTACCTCATTTTTTATAAAATCTAAAAAAATTTCGCTATAACTTTTCTCTTTTGGCATTTTATCACTCATTTGCAAAAGGATAGCTTTATAATCCTCTTGAGTTAAATTTCCTTTTAATATCTCATACTTCAAAAATAGAATGTAAGTATTTAAGACGTCACTTTCGCAATACTCTTTTATTTTCTTAATTTCGCCTTTATAATAAAGCTCCAACACCATATCACCGCTTACGTCAAATTTTCCCGGAACTCCGGCCATAGTGCAGATAGTATCAAGTTTTAGGTTTCTAACGGCGCCGTAATGTCCAAAAACTTCCAAAAGGTCTATATGAAACTGTTCGCTGTATCTTGATCGATAGTTTTCCCATTTGGTCTTATTTAACATCTGATTGTCCTGCTCAAAATATGCGGGGCAAGAGAGGTTGTATTTTAAAGCTCTTATAAAAAGCATAGGAATATCAAAACCTCTTCCGTTAAAACTGATAAGCTTTGGATTGTGTCTATCGATGAAATTTAAAAAGTTTTCTATCATCTCCTTCTCATTTTCGCCGTCAATAGAATTGACTTTTTTAAAATTTCCAAAATCATCGGCTATAACCGCCGAGATAGCCACGACTTTATGATATGGAACAGGCAAAAAAGTAGAGCCGTTTTTCGCTTCTTGAAGACTCATAGCCTTTAAACTTAGATTTAACTCATCCAAATCCTCATTAAAAGAGTACTCTTTTTTTATAAGTTCGGTATCGGGAATGGTTTCGCAGTCAAATACGCAAATCATTGCTACTCCGTAGATAAAATTGACAAGTATTATACAAAAATTGTCAATTTTTTGCAGTTTTGATAAAATACAAATTCTTAAGGAGAAAAATGAAAATAGCGATTGTTAGACTTAGCGCGCTTGGGGACATCGTTCATTCTATGATTATTTTACAGTTTATAAAAAAATATTTTCCAGACGCCGACATCACTTGGGTTACTCAAAAAAATTTTGAAGACGCGCTAAACTTCAATCCAAGTATAAAACAAGTTGTGGGGATAGATATTAAAAAACTAAAAACTAAAAAATCTCTAAAAGAGTTAAAAAAAACGGCTGACTTTTTAAAAAATTTAGATAGTTTTGATTATGTTTTAGATATACAAGGGCTTATAAAATCGGCTCTTATCTCCTTTTTTTTGGGAGAAAAAAGATATGGCTTGGAAGTTGGTTGCATAAGAGAATCTTTAGCTTCCCTTTTTTATACGAATAGAGTCATAATCCCTTGCGAAAAAAATGTGATTTATAGAAACTTAGATTTTGTTTCCAAAATTTTCGGATTTGAATATAGCGATGAAGAGATTTTAAAAAAAGAGGCTTATCTTTTTTATGACACTTCTAAAGACTACTCAATTATCGACAATTTTTTAGAAGATAAAAATATTTTGTTCATTCCTGGTTCAAGCAAAGAGAACAAAAACTATCCTAGCGATGGTTTTATTGAGATCGCCAAAAATTTAAATAAAAATATTCTGCTTATATGGGGAAATGAAGAGGAGAGAAAAAAGGCAGAGTATATCTCAAAAAATAGCGGCGCTAAAGTTTTACCGAAACTATCTTTAAACGATTTAAAATATCTCGTCTCCAAAATGGATCTTATAATCGGAGGGGATACGGGACCCGTTCATATGGCCTGGGCTATGAATAGAGCCTCGATAGTTCTTTTTGGGTATACTCCCGTTACTTTAATGTATCAAACGCCTAAAAATATAGCGATAAAATCTCCCTCATCCGCCGGAGCTTGCAGATTTGATAAAAGTGACGATTCAATCACTCTGATAGAGCCTAAAAAAATTATAGAAAAAGCAAAGGAACTTCTTGAAAGATAAAATATATCTTGGACTTTTCAATATCTTCCAATGGTTAGTCAGACATACTCCAAAAAAAGTTTTAAACGCCATTTTAAACTCACTCTCACATCTGATATATATTTTGGATAAAAAGCATTCAAAGATAATAAAAACCAATCTAGATTTTGCCTTTGGAGATAAACTTAGCAAAAAAGAGAAAGATAAAATCGTTAAAAAATGCTATAAAAATATGCTTTACAATCTGGCAGATTTTGTAAAAAACCAAGGTATCTCTAAAGAGGAACTTTTAAAAAAGGTTGAGTTTAAAAATGAAAAGATATTAAAAGAGGCTTTAAAAAATGGCGAAAAAGTTATACTTATAACGGCCCATTACGGGAATTGGGAGCTTCTACCGCTATCTATAGCGGCTTTTTTCGGGCCTCTTACTGCAGTGGGAAGAGCGCTTGACTCTAAAACGATGAACGATATCTTAAAAAGAAATAGAGAGCAGTATGATATAAGAATGCTCGATAAAAAAGGAGCCATGAAAGGTCTTATAAACGATCTTAAAAAAGGAAGGATGGTTGGACTTTTAGTGGATCAAAATACGGCTGAGAGCGAAGGGATACTTATAGACTTTTTCGGTAAACGAGCACGCCATACCCCAAGTGCGGCTTTACTAGCTAGACGATTTAATGCTAAAATTATACCTACGTTCATAAGCACAATAGATTATGAAAAATATACGATTACCTTTTATGAGCCTATAATCTGCGAAAAAACCCAAAACAGCGAAGAGGATATAAGAAAATGCACCCAGGCTCAAGCAGATATAACAGAAAGAGTGATCCGTCAAAAACCTGATGAGTGGTTTTGGTTTCATAAAAGATGGAAAAATCAGTATGAAGAGATTTACAAATAGAGGAAAAAGATGAAGATAAGCATTATTGGCACAGGTTATGTAGGACTAGTTACCGGCGCTTGTTTTGCGCAGATGGGAAATAACGTAATATGCGTAGATATTGATGAAAAAAAGATCGAAAACCTAAAAAAGGGAGTCATACCCATATATGAGCCCGGACTTGAAGAGATAGTCAAAAATAACTTCAAAATCGGCACTTTGGAGTTTACAACAGATATAAAATATGCCCTAAAAAACTCTGATATAGTGTTTATCGCCGTAGGAACTCCACAAGGTGAAGACGGAAGCGCGGATTTACAGTATGTCTTGGCCGTAGCAAAAGATATAGGAAAATATATGAGCCATCCTTTGATAGTAGTGGATAAATCTACTGTTCCCGTAGGCACAGCTGACAAAGTTAGAGAAACTATAAAAAAAGAGCTTGAAAAAAGATTAAAAAATAATGAAATAAATGAAAAGACATATAAAGAACTTTTGAAATTTGACGTAGTGAGCAATCCCGAATTTTTGAAAGAGGGTGACGCGGTAAATGATTTTATGAAACCGGATAGAGTAGTCATAGGCGCCGATAATCCAAAATCGATGGAAGTTTTAAAAGAGCTATACGCTCCTTTTACAAGAAGCCATGAAAGATTTATAGGTATGGACGTTAGAAGCGCCGAACTTACCAAATACGCCGCAAACGCGATGCTTGCGACAAAAATATCTTTTATGAACGAAATGGCGCGTATTGCAGAAGCGGTAGGAGCCGATATTAATAAAGTAAGAGTGGGGATCGGTAGCGATAGTCGTATAGGTTATGCCTTTATATATCCTGGAGTCGGATATGGCGGCAGCTGTTTTCCAAAAGATGTGAAGGCTCTTGAAAAGATAGCGCTGGACGCGGGAGTTGAGCCAAAAATAGTAAAAGCTGTCGAAGAGGTAAACAAAGAGCAAAGAATCTATTTTCTAAACAAAATCTTAAACCGCTTTTCTATCAACTATCAACTATCGACTATCAACTCAAAAGATAAGCCATTAAAAGGCTTATCTTTTGCTATATGGGGACTAAGCTTTAAACCGGAAACGGATGATATGCGAGAAGCGCCCTCCATAACCATAATAAAAGAGCTTGCCAAAAGAGGCGCTAAAATCAAAGCTTACGATCCAAAAGCTATGGATGAGGCAAAAAACTTTTGGCTTAAAGGTGTTGAAAATATCGAGTATTTCGACAACAAATACGACACTCTAAACGACTCGGACGCTATGATACTAGTAACTGAATGGAAAGAGTTCAGAAGTCCGGACTTTTTCGAGATGAAAAAGAGACTCAAAAACCCTATAATCTTTGACGGAAGAAATCAATACAATAAAGATAAACTCAAAGAGATGGGATTTGAGTATTACCAAGTAGGTGTTACCGGTGGATAGTGGATAGTGGATAGTTGATGGTAGATAGTTTTGAAAGGATAATAGTTGAATGATTACAAAGATTTGAAGGTTTGGCAAAACTCCATATCCTTAGTGGAAAAAATATATCAGCTTATTAAAAGTTTTCCAAATAGTGAAATATATGTATTATCAGATCAAATTAGAAGATCAACAATTTCAATACCAAGCAATATAGCAGAAGGTGCATCTCGAAATACTAAAAAAGAGTTTATACAATTTTTATATATAGCTTTAGGTTCTGCTTGAATTAGAAACTCAAATTATAATTGCAAAAAAAATTGGCTATATTAATAATATTGAAAATTATATTCTCGAAATAACAAAATTAAGAAAAATGTTAAACAGTCTTATAAGTTCTTTGAAAGGAAAAACAAAATGAAAAACTCTATTATAATTATCAACAAACAACTATCAACCATAAACCATCAACCATTAACTAAAAGGATTTTCAAATGAAAATCCTTTTAACAGGAACGGCAGGTTTTATAGGTTTTCATCTAGCTAAAAAACTTCTTGAAAGAGGAGACGAAGTAGTAGGAGTAGACAATATTAACGACTATTACGATATCAGGGTTAAATACGGAAGGTTAAAAGAACTTGGATTTGAAGAGAAAGATTTTGAATTTGGAAAAAAGTATATAAGCAAAAAATATCCCAACCACACATTTTACAGAGTGAATCTCGAAGATAAAGAGGCTATAGAGAAAATTTTCAAAAACGAAAACCCTCAAAGAGTATGTAATCTCGCCGCTCAAGCAGGTGTTAGGTACTCATTGACAAATCCGCACACTTACGCTCAAAGCAATATAGTGGGATTTATCAATATTTTAGAAGCTTGCCGTCATAACGAGGTTGAACATCTAGCATACGCAAGCAGTTCCAGTGTTTACGGATTAAATGAGACTATGCCATTTAACGTTCATCACAATGTAGATCATCCGATAAGCCTTTACGCAGCAAGCAAAAAAAGCAACGAACTAATGGCTCACACCTACTCATATCTTTTCAATATTCCTACAACCGGACTTAGATTTTTCACCGTTTACGGTCCTTGGGGAAGACCTGATATGGCTCTGTTTTTGTTTACCAAAGCGATTTTGGAAGATAGAGCTATTGACGTTTTTAATTATGGAAAAATGAAAAGAGATTTTACATTTATCGACGATATTATCGAAGGTGTTGTCAGAGTCATAGACAATCCGGCCAAACCAAACCCAAACTGGAGCGGTAAAACGCCCGATCCTGCCACTAGTAAAGCTCCTTATAGAGTATATAACATAGGAAACGGCTCTCCTGTGGAACTGATGGATTTTATAAAAGCTATAGAGAAAGCTCTAGGCAAAGAGGCTAAGAAAAATTATCTTCCTTTGCAGCCGGGAGACGTTCCCGCAACTTGGGCGGACACTTCCTCTTTGGAAAAAGATTTAGGCTATAAGCCAGGCACACCTATCGAATATGGAGTAGAACAGTTTGTCAAATGGTATAGAGAGTTTTATGGAGTTTGATTTGCTAAAATTGTTTAATATTTTTTAGGACAAATTATGAAAAAAGAGGAAATTTTAGATTTTTTAGCCAAACATAAAAAAATTTTTTTAAAAAAATACGGCATACAAAAAATTGCTCTTTTTGGAAGTTATGCAAAAGATATGGCTAATGAGAATAGTGATATTGATCTTTTAATTGATATGAAAAAGAAAGATTTTTTTCTAAAAGAGGATTTCAAAGAGTATCTTGAAAAAAATCTGCATAAAAAAGTAGATATCGGTTATTTTGACTCTATAAGAGATTATTATAAAAAATTTATCGATAAAGATTTGATTTATGTCTAAAAATAGAAGTATATCTCTTTTTATTATAGATACTTTTGTAGCTATTAAAAAAATTGAAAATTACACTAAAACATTTAATAATGCTCAAGAATTCAGATATAGTTTTCTGCATTGGGACGCAACAATCAAAGAACTTGAAATAATTGGCGAATCGATAAAATATATTTTGAATAACTCGGAGCTATCCAAAAGTACTCCAAAGTATTTTAGGAAAATTGTAAACTTTAGAAATTTAATAATACATGAGTATTTTGGCATCGATGAGGAGGAAATCTGGGATATTGTCAAAGAAAAACTCCCTATATTATATAATGATTTGTTAAACATTTCTAAAAATTGTTCGGATATTAATGATGCAATAGAATCGACAATTAAAGAGTATAAAAAATATAAAAGTAAAGAGATTGTAACTTTTTTACAAAATTTAAAAAATAAACTTTCCATATGAATAGATTATCAATAGTTATCATTACTCATAATAGTGAAAAATTTATTATAGATGCCATTAAAAGCGCTTTATTTGCGGATGAAGTTTTGATTCTCGATAGCGGCTCTAGCGATAAAACGCTAGAGATTGCAAAAAGTCTCGGCGCAAGAGTAGAGTATCAAAATTGGCTGGGTTTTGGAAAGCAAAAACAAAAAGCGGTAGATTTAGCCAAAAACAGATGGGTTTTCGTGCTTGATAGTGATGAAAGAATAACCGAAAATCTTCAAATTGAGATAAATGAAATTTTGAAAAATCCAAAATTTGAGGCTTATGAAGTTCCAAGACTAAACTACTTTTTTGGAAAGCCTATAAGATATTGCGGGCTTTATCCAGATAAAACTATCAGGCTATTCGATAAAGAAAAAGCCTATTTCACTCAAGACGAGGTTCATGAAAAAGTAGTTGCGCAAGGTAAAACTGGCTCGCTAAAAAACCATATGATCCACCTTGCTTATGAGAATGTTGAAGAGTTTATAGATAAACAAAATCGCTATTCTTCTCTTGGTGCCAAACCAAATAGGCTAAAAGCTTTAATAAACCCTTTTTGGACTTTTTTAAAAATATATTTTTTAAAGCTTGGTTTTCTTGACGGTTGGGAAGGATTTTTGATAGCGAGACTATATAGTCAGTACACTTTTTGGAAATATGTAAAAAACAAAAAAGAACTCTAAAGGCAAATATAAAAAGATGAAAATACTACATACTGAATGGTCGGATGGCTGGGGCGGACAAGAAATAAGAATCATTTCAGAAATGGAGACTCTGCGTGAAAAAGGAGTGGAGCTTCAACTTGCTTGTCGAGATTATGCCAAAATAAAAAAGGAGGCTTTAAAAAAAGGGTTTAAAGTCCATACGCTTCCTTTCAAAGGAAACGCAGACTTAAAGACTCTATTTGGTTTAGTTAAAATCATAAAAGAAGAAAATATCGATATAGTAAATACCCACAGCGGAAAAGATACCTGGGTGGGAGGATTTGCGGCTAAAATATCCGGAGTAAAATTTATCAGAACCAGACATTTATCAAACAAAATCAATCCTTCAAGATTAAACTTCATCAATGAGATAGCCGATTTTATCATCACTACAGGGGAAAGCGTAAAAGAGGATATGATCCGTTACAACCGTATAAAGCCACAAAAAATAGAATCTATTCCAACAGGTATAGACGAAGAGATTTTTGATCCTTCAAAACAGGACAGAGAAAAAAACAGAGAACTTTTCGGTATAGAAAAAGACAAAATCGCCATAGGAATCTTAGCGGTTTTAAGAGGTTTTAAAAGGCATGACCTCTTTTTAGAAATGGCAAAAGAGATATCAAAAAAACATCCAAACACAGTTTTTTTGATAGCGGGTGACGGTCCAAGAAAAGAAAGCATTAAAAAATTGGTAAAAGATTTCAAACTTGAAAAAAAAGTCAAAATATTGGGTCATATAAATGAGCCGGCAAAATTCCTCTCGGCTCTAGATATCTTTACTCTTACTTCCGATTCAAACGAGGGCGTTCCCCAATCGGTTATGCAGGCTCTTATGATGAGATTGCCCGTTGTGGCTACAGATGTGGGCAGTGTAAAAGATTTGTGGCGCGATGAAAACTTTATGCTAGTTGAGCCCAAAAATATGAAAAATTTGGTTGAAAGTGTGGATAAATTGATACAAAATCCCGAGCTTAGAGAAAACTACTCCCTCAAAGCTAGGGATTTTGTCGTAAAAAATTTTTCAAAAAAAGTAATGGCAGACAAAATCTTATATATTTACCAAAATCTGCTTAACTAATATGCTCCCATTTAAGAGGCGTTCCCCGTTTTAGATCGACTGTTGCTTTTTTACCTAAAATATCTTTAAGATATTTTGGATGAAGACCGAAACCGGGTCTAACGGAACGAACGTTCTTCTCAGTCAAAATTTCGCCTTTTTTAATATCTTTAACCACAAAAAGGCTTCTTGAAAACTCCCTGCTCTTCCTTTTCTTTTCGTTCATAGCGTAGTCGACTCTTCCAAGAAGTTTTTCAGTATCTCTAACAGCCTTTACCATCTCTTTGAATTCATTTATGTCTAAACTAAATGCGGCATCGGGACCACCTAAACTTTTATCCAAAATAAAGTGTTTTTCTATAACTTTAGCGCCCAAAGTCACGGCTGCAACGGGAGCGGTAATACCTAAAGTGTGATCGGAAAATCCAGCTATTACGCCAAAAGTCTCGGATAGATTGGGAATTGTTCTTAAGTTTGCATCTTCTAATGGCGCCGGATAAGCAGATGTGCATTTAAGAAGTATGATCTGTTCATTGCCGACTCTTCTACAAGCATTCACCGCCTCTTCAATATCGCAAAGAGTCGCAATTCCCGTAGATATAATCATAGGTTTTCCTTTTGAAGCCGCATATTCTATCAAAGGAATATCCGTTATCTCAAAAGAGGCAATTTTATAAGCCGGCACATCCATCTTTTCAAGAAAATCTACCGCGCTTTTATCAAAAGGTGAAGAGAAAAGATCGATTCCTATATAGTCTGCGTAACTTTTAAGTTTTGGTTGCCACTCCCAAGGAGTGTACGCTTCCTCATACAGTTCGTATAAAGTTTTGCCGTCCCAGATGGTACCTTGTTTTATCTGAAAATACTCATTATCGCATTTTAAAGTAATCGTATCAGGAGTATAAGTCTGAAGCTTTACCGCATCCGCCCCCGCATCTTTTGCGGCCTTTATCATCTCTTTGGCTATTTCAAAATCTTGGTTATGATTTGCCGAAACTTCTGCGATTATATATACCGGACTATTATTTGAGATGGTTTTAGAACCTATTTTAATCATCTTTTTACCTTTTAAAAATGTAAGTAGGAATATTTTTATATAAAATCTCTTTTTCTTTTTTAAAACCGATTTTTTCAAATATTTTTATAGAAGGACTATTCTCTTTTTTTATATAGGCGTAAATTACCTCATCGCCTATTTTTTCCTTGAAATATTCTAAACTCTTTTGCAAAATTTTTACTCCCAATCCGCATCCTCTGACTTTAGAGGATAAAGATATGCTTATAATATAGCCTATATTCTCTTTTTCAAATCTTACTTGGGCAAAGACCTCATCGCCTTTTTGCGCAACTAAAAACAGACTATTTCTATCTTTTAACTTACTCAAAAACCACTTTTGATGGTCATCAAAAACTATTTTTTCACTGTTGAAAGAGTTTCTTCTAACCTCTTCATCGTTAGAGATATCAAAAATTTTTTTCATATCCTGTTTTTTGGCTTTTCTGATATAAAACTCTTCATATATTTTGCAGATTATTCTCTTTGTAACTTTATCGACTCTTCCTATAGAGAGACTTTTCATCTTTTCTATCAAAAATTTTCTCGTTTCTTCATCATTTGCAAGATTTAAAAAAGCGTTTTTTATCTCATTCTTACAGTTTTTTGCACCGATAGCAAAGCCATTTCTGGTAAGATACTCAAAAATTCTCTTTTGATTATCCGCTAATTGCAAAGCTATAAAAGGGAGTTTCATATATAGAGCTTCTATACTTGTGGTTCCGCAAGATATAATCCCTATATCAGATATATTCATAAGCTCAGCCATATTTTTGGCATCTACAACAATATTAAATCTTTTTTCGCTATTTTTCGCAAAATCTTGAAGCTCTTTTAGATACTTGTTTGCGGCGCCAACAACAATATCCGCTTCAAAAAAATTATATTCAATCTCGTCCAAAGCTTTCATAACTTCAAAAGTCACGTTTTTTGGATCGGCTCCGCCAAGAGTAACTAAAACCCTCTTATCTTCCTTATCAAATTTTGATTTTTTTATATTTTTAATTCTTTTGAATTCATCTCTTATAAGCGCAAACTCAATCCCGCAAAGAAGGTCGCACTCCTTTGGCACTAGTCCTTTATAATCCTCTTTTTTTGCGTAAATATTTTGATTTAACAATATATCGCAATGGTGTTTCTTATACAGATCATCGATAACAAATATCTTTACGCCGCTCTTTTTTATCTCTTTTTCGTAATCTTCATCAATTCCATAATGATCAAACACTATAAAAGATGCGTCTTGCTCTTGTATAATGCTCATTACCTCTTTAATTTCGCTATATTTATCTATACTTTTAAGTTCAATTTTTTTAAATCCGGCCTTTTTTATCTTAAAATTTATATTTCCGGGCAGATTTTTTACTATATATATTACATCAAAACCATTTTTTTTTAGCTCTTTTGCCAAAACAAGAGTTCTTGTTATATGCCCGGTTCCTATCTCTTTTGAGCTATCCGCTCTAACTAAAATTTTTTTCATACCTTTTTTTGTTCTACATCTTTGTTAATTTCGTATAAGTAGAGATTTTTTTCCAATATATCTATCAATTCCTCATAACTAAAATCCCTCTTACACTTTAAAAGTTTATATATCTCTTTTATTGCTTCATAATCGGCATCTTCATCCAAAGTAAGACGATATTTTGAATTATCCTCCTTATCTTTATATTGACAAATCATAAACTCATCTTTATGGGTAGTGTGAATGTAAGTAGTCACATGCTCTTTTTCAAACTCCGTTTTTGCATTTTCATAAGCTCTTTTTAGCGCTTCAAAACTGAAAATCTCTATATCGAGTCCTCTTGGAAAGGTTCTTGTTATAGTATTTGAGAGATAGTCACATTCGCTTTTTTTAAACTCATCCAACATTTTTTGCAAAATCTCTTGATCGATTAAGGGACAGTCCGAAGTGAGCCTAACTATCGTATCACCTTCTTTAGCACCGAAAAAAGCGGCAGTTTTATAGTATCTATCTAGTACGTTGTTTGTATCTCCTCTAAAAAATCGCAATCTTTTTTTTTCACAAAGCTCAATTATAGGTTTTTCGCTTCCGTCGTCGGTAGTAGCTATGATGATGTTTTTTGCAAATCTATCTAATCTATCTAACATTACCTCCAATACAGTTTTGCCGCAAAGAGGCAACATAACCTTCCCAGGAAGCCTGGTAGATGTCATTCTAGCCTGAATAATGACAAAAAGATCACTTTTTATTCTCATTAACGATCTTTTTTAGCGTATTTATCACATAATCTTGCTCTTCAGTTTCCAAAGATGGATACATCGGCAAAGAGAAAACCTCTTTATAGTATCTATCCATTTTCGGAGTACACTCCTCGCCATAACCCAACATTCTGTAATATGGCTGTTTATTTATCGGTATATAATGAAGTTGTAGTCCAATATTTTTCTCTCTCATCTTGTAAAACAGCTCCGCTTTGGTTATAAAGAGCTTTTCAAAATCTACCCTTACCACATAGAGGTGATAGGATGAGTTGCTGTTGTATCTATACAGCGGCTTTACAATATCTTCTTTTTCGAATGCATCATCATACTTTAAAGCGATATCTCTTCTTCTTTTTATAAAAGTATCAAGTTTTCCAAACTGACTTATCCCTAAAGCGCACTGCATATCGGTTATACGGTAGTTGTATCCCAAAAACTGTTGTTCATAATACCAAGGATTTAGATTGCCCTTTTCATCATAAGCCATCTCTTTGTTTAAAAATTGCTTCTCATCTTTAGTTATGCCATGGTTTCTAAGCATAAGCAGTTTTTCATAAATATTTTTATCATTTGTAGTTACCGCACCTCCCTCTCCTGTTGTCAAATGTTTTACAGGATGAAAAGAGAGAATCGAACAGTCGCTATATTTGCAGCTACCTGCGTTAATCCCCTTATATGAGGCTCCTATAGAGTGGGCGCAATCTTCCAAAACAGCTATTTTAAATCTATCTTTTATATAACTTAGTTTCTCTTGTTCTACGGGATTTCCGCTAAAATGAACCGCATATAAGGCTTTTATATCTTTATCTTTTTTTAAAATCTCTATACACTTATCCAAGTCGATATTGCCGTCATCTTTTATATCTACAAAAACCGGTTTCGCTCCAACATAAAGAATAGCGTTTGAAGTGGCTACAAACGAGTTGGGAGTCGTCAATACTTTATCACCTGGATTCAAAATAGTCAATGAAGCTAGATGAAGAGCCGCCGTACCGTTTGATACGGCAACAGCATATTTTGCTTCTGTATATGAGCAGATTTTCTCTTCAAACTCTCTTACCTTGGGGCCTTGAGTGATAAACGGCGATTTTAAAACCTCCTTTACCGCACGTATATCTTTTTTATCTATATACTGCTTTCCGTAAGGTATAAAGTCCATCATATCTTCTCTATCATATCAAGAAGTTCTTTTTCGGTTAGCCACCAGTCGTTTTTATCCGAACTATACTCAAAACCGATCTCAACAGGCTTTCCCTTCTCTCCAATAGCGTTTTCCTCGAAATCCACTTTATGAGCAAACTGAATCGTTGGTTTAATAACGTAATGATCCTCAAACTCCAAAGTCAAATGGCTATCATCTTTTGGACACATTACTTCGTGAAGTTTCTCTCCTGGTCTTATCCCTATTATCTTTATAGGAAGTTCCGGCGCCATAGCCTTTGCAAGATCAACAACCTTCATAGAAGGGATTTTTGGAACAAATATCTCCCCACCCTTCATCCTCTCAAAGTTCTTCAAAACAAACTCTACTCCCTGCTCTAGAGTTATCCAAAATCTAGTCATTCTCTCGTCGGTTATAGGCAGCTCTTTAGCCCCGTTTTTTATAAGTTTTTTAAAAAACGGCACTACGCTCCCACGCGAGCCTACTACGTTTCCGTATCTTACAACGCTAAATCTAGTCTCTCTTTTTCCAACTATATTGTTTGCGGCAACGAACATCTTGTCGCTAGCGAGTTTAGTAGCGCCGTATAGATTGATAGGATTAGCCGCTTTATCGGTAGATAAAGCTATAACTTTTTCAACGCCGTTGGCTATAGCGGCCTGTATAACGTTTTCGGCTCCGTGAATATTTGTCTTTATGCACTCCATAGGGTTGTACTCGGCCACTGGAACATGTTTAAGCGCCGCAGCGTGGATAACATAGTCCACATCCTGCATAGCAATCATAAGTCTCTCTTTATCCCTTACATCCCCTATAAAATACCTCATACAAGGCTCGTTAAACTCCTGAGCCATCTCAAACTGTTTTAGTTCGTCTCTTGAATAGATAATAATCTTATTGGGTTTATAGTTCTTAAGTAAAATTTCGGTATATTTTTTCCCAAAACTTCCGGTTCCACCCGTTATAAGTATATTTTTGCCTGTGAACAATTAATCTCCTTTTATTTACATTTTGGAGCATATTTTCCATTAGTATAAAAACCTGCATACAGATAAAAAAGATTTTTTAGCTGAAAACTGCTAAAATTTTTATGCTTTGTTACAGGTACTTCGTTTTTAGGTTTTAAAGCCCCATAATTAAGACTATATTTATCTAAAAACGCTCTTATATACATCTCAAAACAAGGTCTTGCATAAGATGGCCAAAAATTATTATATTTATAAAGCTCTTTTTTGCTAAAACTGAAATCATAATAAATTTTTGGTTTAGTTTTTAAAACATAAGCTAGATCGCTTAAACCAAACCCTCGTCTTTCTCCACCTTTTTTTAACTCTCCATTACTTATCCAGAAATTATCATTTTCACTATGTGCCCAAATAGGATATTTGTCTATGTAGATATTTCTACAAATGTTAAAACCTATCATATTTTCATCTTCTTCCAACTTTTTCATCGCTCCGGCTATCCATTCCCCGCATTTTTGGAGCCAAACATCGCCTGACATATGTAAAACAAAATCAACTTTTTCTCTAAGATAATGTAAAGCACTCAACTGTGCGGATGAAAAATATGGATTATTTTTCCAAAAAAAATCAAAATCGATATTAAAATCTGTCAAAACAGATTTCGTTAAATACTTTTCACTGACTAAAATATCTGTTACAAGTCCTGTTTTTAAAAGATTTTCCGCATATTTTAAAACTTTTTTTTGATCACCTTTATAAATATTATTAATTACCACAATAACTTGATCAAAATCGTATTTATGACTTTTTAAAACAGTTTCAAACCTTTTAGGATTTAATACTACTCTCCAATCTTTGTAATAAGCATGTGTCGCGAATGCAACTTTTGGTTTAACCACAAAATCAACCTTTTAAAATAACCTTTGTTAAAATAAAAAAATATTGTATTATAACAAAAAAGTTATCAGAGGATTTAGTGAAGTTCCTACTAATAAAACTGAATCACATCGGCGATACGCTTATTATGACTCCAACTATCAGGTATATTAAAGAAAATTTTCCAAACTCCATCGTTGACGTGGTAGTTAGAAAAGGGTGTGAAGGGGTATTGGAAGACAACGAATATATAGACAACATCATCACTATAGCTAGGCCGGAAAAAAAAGAGAGAAGGCTTAAAAGTTCTATAACGGAATTTTTAAAACTTTTTAAATCTATATTTTTTAAAAGATACGACTACGCTTTTGATCTATCAAACTCGGATAGAGCAAAATTGATAATCCTTTTATCTTTTGCGAAAAGAAGAGGGATAAACTCTTGGCATGCAAACCTGGGATTTAAAAAATATCTCTTTACAGATTTTTCCAATTTTGCTTGGGGCAAAACTCATCAAGTATATAAAGATTTTAAAACGGTTCAGGAGATTTTGAAAAAAGAGGGAGAACCGGGACATTTATATATCAATACTAAAAATGTTAATAAAGAAGTATTGAAAAGATTTGATCTTGAAGAGGTAAACTATGCAGTTATTCATCCAACCAGCAGATGGAGCTATAAAGAGTGGGATTTGAATAGATGGAGAGAAGTTGCAAAATATTTGGAAAATAGAGGTTTAAAAGTATTGGTTACGTGCGGCCCCGATAAAAAAGAGATACAAAAAGCCAAAGAAATCGTATCAAATTTAAAAAACGCCAAAACCACCGAAGGAAAGACAACCCTAAAAGAATTGGCTTTTTTGATAGAAAACGCAAAGCTTTTTTTAGGAGTAGATACGGTGGCTATGCATATAGCCGCGGCGGTTCAAACTCCGGTAGTCGCGCTTTTTGGACCAAGCGACGAATGGAGTTGGCATCCTTGGAGAGTAAAACACGAACTGGTACTTGGCAATTGTCCTTGTAAATTGACACGAAATTTTGTCTGCGACAAATCAAAAATGCTACCTTGTATGCAAGATATCAAAATTGAAAACGTCATAAAAGCTATAGAAAATCTAGAAATAGCATGAATATAGTCTATATACAAAATAGAGCTTCAAAAGCTGGCGCACAACACGCTTTAAAAAGACTTGTTACAAATCAAAAAATGCAAAAACACTTTATCGTCGTAATTACATCCGAAAAAGGATGGCTTACTCAAGAACTAAAAAAGTATAACCATATAAAAGTTTTAGTAGAAAATTTTCCTTCTTCTAGATCGCTAACCGCTAGAATATATCAAAATAGAACTTGGGCAAAAAGAATTAAAAAAAGATTGGAAAAACTCGACTTTTCGCCAGATATTATCCAAGCTAACGAATATATAGAAAATCTATTGACGCTTGAACTTTCCGGACTATACGGATGTAAAAGCGCCGTTTTTTTTAGAAGCGCATTAATGAAAGAAAAAGATTTTTACAAATATAGATGCGAGAAAAACGACATCAAAATAGCAGTTAGCGATCAATTAAGAGAAGAGATAAATAGTTTTTATAAAGGAGATGTCGAAATAGTTTACGATTTTTTAAACAATGACGAATTTTATACTCCAAAACCTAAGAGTAGAAATTTTCCTAAAAAGATTTTAGTTATCGGTAATCCTCATCCTAATAAAGGCTGGCATATAGCGATTGAAGCCATAAAAAAATTTGCAAAAATTTATCCCGCCGTTGTTGAAGAGGTTCACTTTACCGGAAAGCCAACATCCAATACAAAGGAAAAAATCGAAAATATCAAACTCGTTTTTAACGAAAAATTTAAAAATCTAGCTTTAAGCGCAAGAGATTTCGATCTAGTAATCTCTCCTTCAAAGTATGAGAGTTTTGGACTTGCAAACTTAGAAGTCCTAGCCGCCGGTGTTTTGCTTTTATCTAGCAAAAGAGGTGTTGTAGCAAAACTTTTAGATGAGGAGTTTTTGTTTGAACCAAATATTGAGGAACTTTATAAAAAACTAGAACATTTATATACAAATTGGGATAAAATAGAGACAAATTTAGATAAAATTCAAAAAAAGATCAAAAAAATTTTTTCTGATACCAACGTTGCTAAATTGCTGGATATATACTTGAAGGTTTTAAATTGGACAAAAAGAGGGTAGTAATACTTGTAGACAATAAAAAAAGGGATCTTCCCGGCGCCGCTTTAATAGCTTATCATTTAGAAAAAATGGGAATTGAATGCTATTTGGAGCCTCTTGAAGCTTGGAGAGGATGTTTATACGCTAGAAAACCGCATATGATCATATTTAACCACCTATTAGGTTCCCACCTTGTAAAATACTCTCAAGAACTTCGAGATATGGGAGTACTTGTAGGAGTGTTACCGAACGAAGGCATCTTGTATAACAAAGAGGTTTTAGAGTTTAACGCCTCAAAATTTCACAATAATGCTCATGTAGATTACTTTTTTGTGTGGAACGAGGCCCACAAAGAGGCCCTAAAAAAAGGCAATAGCGGTTCTATCAAAAATATAGAGATAGTGGGAGTTCCTAGGTTTGATTTTTACTTTGAACCTCTAAAACCTAAAAAAACTTCTCCTACGCCTACCATACTTGTTTGTACCAATTTCGTTTTTGCTCAATTTTTGGAAAAAGATCCAAAAATAGCCGAAAAACTTTTTGCACCTTGGAAAGGAAGAATCTCATCTTATAGCAACTACTGGGAACTCATAAAAACTAACCACAAATCAAGAAAGCTCTTTTTTAACTTTTTAAACACCCTAGTTTCACTTAATAAATACAATATCATCTTAAAACCTCATCCTGGAGAAGAAACTGATATATATCAAAAATGGTACGAAAAGTTAGACAAAGTTCTAAAAGAAAAAGTAAAACTTGATACAAAAAGCCATATCTGGGAGCTAATACCACAGTGTGATGTAGAGATAGCTTGCGAAACGTGTACTACTACCCTTGAGAGTTGGATCGCTAAAAAGCCTACTATCGAGCTTATATTAACAAAACATCCTGTTTTTTTTCATGAGTTTTTAAGCAAAATGAGTTTAACCTGCGAAGATCCAAAACTACTAGATGAAACGATACAGAAAGCTTTAAAAAAGGAAAGGGAAAAAGAGTTTGAGCCTCTTAGAAAAGAGCACCTAAAAAAATGGTGTGCAGATCCAAAAGGCGACTCTTCAAAAAAACTCGCCAATATCATCAAAAAAGCCGTCGAAAGAATTGAACCAGATTTTAGAAAGATAGATAAAAAACATCAAAGAAAAGGGAAAAAACTGCTCTTTTTTGAAAAACTAAATCTACCTTACAACTATAATCCCTTCTCTTTGACAAAAGCAAAAATTTTCCCTAAAAAGCACAAAGAAAAACTTAGAGTCTATAATAAAACTATAAAACCATCCGATGTAAAAAAGTGGAAAGAGAAAATCAAAAAGGTGATGGATGGCAACTTTAACGGATAAAAAGCTAGAAACTTTTATATTGATAGCGCTAGGAATACTTTTTTTTATTTATCCTATTGAAAAAACTACCGTTATTAGAAACGTATTATTGATAACCTTACTGATTTCGACAATATATCTAAATAGAAACAACATAAAAAAAGCCATAAACAATAAAATATTAAAAATTGCAATCATTTTTATAGCTCTATTTACTATATGGATTCCAATCCAAGCAATCTTGTTTACTGATTATACTTATTACGCGCTTAATGAGTTTAGAAGTCAATGGCTACTTAGTTTAACGGCTTTTATTATAGGATTATGCGCTTTTTCAACAAAAAAAACCACTCTTTTAAAACCAAAAAATATTTTTACCGTGATTTTTTTTGCAATGTTTATTCATGTATTATATACCGACTTATCGGCGCTTATCACATTTTTTAAAACTGGAAAAATTCCTACAATGTTAGGAGGATTAACGAGAGCCAGAGATGAAAATAGTTTTATGATAAATACCTTTGTGATTTTCGTTTTGATTGAGATTTACGTAAGAATTATACATAAAAAGAAACTTATACTTATAAATAACCTTACTTTTTTTAATAACTTTAATGACAATTTTTTCAATTTATGTGGTAGGAACTAGATTGGGTGCTATAACTTTTCTATTTTTAACATTTGCTCTTGGACTATTTTTTATAAATAACATGGAAAACAAAAAAGCCGCTATAGCCATTTTCATATCAATTTTTATCGGTGGCTTTACAGTCTTATATATGAATATAAAAACAGATAAAAGGTGGCAAACTCTATTTAACACTATCCCTATTGCTTTGCAAACCGAAAAATACAAATACTGGCTAGATAGAAAAAAATATAAAAAACCTCTTTTACCAAACGGAAAACCTATAAACGACTCAAATTACCTAAGACCCGCCCAGCTAAAGGTGGCTTCAGAGCTGTTTCTTGAAAATCCTTTAGGAGTAGGCTTTGGTAGAAGAGCGTACAAACACGCGCTTTTGAAAAAATATGGAGAAGGACACGGTCATCCTCATAGCGGACTGCTCAATTTAGCAATCGGTGTCGGCATTATAGGAACGATTTTTTGGATACTTTTTTCATTATCTTTAATATATTTTGGATATAAAAGATATATAAAATATCACTCAATACCAAGTTTGATTCTTTTTTTTATAGTCATTGGTTTCAATAGCCGCTCTTTTATAGATATGACTTTTCAAAACCACAATCTTGTAATGTTTATGATGCTAGCTGGACTTCTATCTTTTGCGAGTTTGGTAGAATATGAAAAAGCTTAGTTTTATCCGTCAAAAGCATACTCCCTACGGCGGAGCTGAAAGATATCTTGAGAGACTTGCAAAAGTTTTAAAAGAAAAAGATGTAGATTTTGAGATCATACATACAAATTTTCCAAAATGGTTCCCTTCATGGATAAAAGCTCTTCTTTTTAATAGACAAATTTGCAGCAAAAAAAATAAAAAGTTTTACTTTTCTCTAGATCGTATCGCCTGCCCCGATATATACAGAGCAGGAGACGGGGTCCACAAAGAGTTTATAAAAACTAAAGGTATATCTTTAAATCCACTTCATCTAACATATCTCTATCTTGAGAAAAAAGCTTTTCTAAACGCAAAAAAGATCATAGCAAACTCTAATATGATAAAAGATCAAGTCCTCAAAAATTACAATGTTCCTCCTGAAAAAATAGTTGTCATCTACAACGGTATAGAGATAAAAGAGTTTGATAAGATTGAGTCTAGAGTCCTACTTTCTAAAGAGTTTGGAATAGATAAAGATATCAAAATTATCCTATATGCCGGAAGCGGTTTTAAAAGAAAAGGAGTTGTGGAGTTTTTACAGACTTTGACATTGCTTGAAAGTGATTTTTATGCTTTTGTTCTTGGTAAAGAGAAAAATATATCAAAATATAAAAAAATAGCAAAAGATTTGGGGATTGATGCAAAAGTTACCTTTACGGGTCCAAGAAAGGATATCGACAATTTTTACGCGGCTTCCGATATATTTTTATTTCCAACTCACTACGAGCCCTTTTCCAATGTTGTTTTGGAGGCTATGAGTTTTGAAAATGTAACGTTTACTACGGCCCAAAATGGCGCTTCCGAGATACTGCCTAAAGAGTTTATTTTAAAAAACCCAAAAGATTTTTCAGTTGCTAAAAAGATAGATTCGCTCTTAAAAGATGAAGAAAAACTCAATAAAACGCAAAAAAAGATGAGAGAAATTTCAAAAAACTTTACCATAGAAAAAAATGTCCAAAAAACGTTAGAGGTTATCTATGAACTCATTTAACCCTTCAACCTTAAACCTTCATCCTTCAACCTTACTTATTGAAATTCCAACCTGGCTTGGTGATACGGTAATGGCAACTCCGGCTATCGAAAATCTCATACAAACTCTAAATCCAAAAGAGATAACTATAGTAGGAAGTTACGTATCTGCCGAAGCGTTAAAACACCATCCAAAAATAAATAAAGTTTTCATCGACGAAACCAAAAAGAGTAAAAATCGCCTCTTTTCAACATACAAACTAGCTAAAAAAATCGGCTCTCATGATATCGCAGTATCTTTTAGAAGCCACTTTTTTTCTAAACTGCTACTATTTTTAACAGGCTCAAAAAAAAGATTTTTTTATTCTCCTTCAACCTTCAAAATTCACCCTTCAACCTCTTTGCATCAAGTAGAAAAGTACAACTACTTCATAAACTCCGTTTTTAAAACAGATATACCGCCCGGCGACTTAAAACTCTATCTTAATCCTTACCACCTTATCACCTTACCGCCTTCTCCTCTATTAGGTATAAATCCAGGCGCAACATACGGAAGTGCAAAAAGATGGTATCCCCAAAAGTTTGCAAAAGTAGCGGCTACCTTCTCGGATAGATTTAATATAGTAATTTTTGGAGGCCCAAACGAAAAAGAGATAGCAAAAGATATAGAAAAAGAACTCAAAATATTGGGTGTTAAAAACTATATAAATTTAGCCGGAAAAACTACTATAGAAGAGTTGATGGCGGCAATCTCAAAACTGAATCTTTTTATAACAAACGATAGCGGACCTATGCACATAGCGGCGGCTTTTAAGATACCAACTGTTGCAATTTTTGGTCCTACCGATTATACTTCCACTTCACAGTGGAAAAACCCAAAAAGTAAAATAGTCGCTCTAAACTTGGACTGTTCGCCATGTATGAAAAGAGTCTGTCCGCTAAAGCATCATAAATGCATGAAAGATTTAACTCCAAATATGGTTATAAAAGCTGCAAACGAGTTAATCTAAAAGACTTTCTCTTTTTAAATAAACTTTTATATCATTAAATATTGATTTTAGATTTGCATAACCCCACATAGCTTTTTTAAGATTTTCCAATCTCTCTTCATAATCTAACGGATATTCGTGAGATATATCATTTCTAATTTCTCTTAATCTATCCCAAGTTGTAGCATCTTTTATAATCCCCAATTTTTCCATTTTATTTAACACATCTTTCATAGGAGTAGAATAGTTATCTATCTCTTTCAAAACATATAAAATCTCTTTAAAAAGCTTTGCTCCCATATTGTCTTGTATTTTTGCATACCTAAATAAAAAACTATTTACAATCCTTTCTTTTTCAATATTTTCATATATTTTTTCATTTAAATCCATTTTCGTTAACTCGTCAAAGTCAAAATCAGTTTTTTTAAAAAGTTGTTCGAGCATAAAAATTTTCTCTTTTAATTGCTCCATAGCAATATTCCCTCTTTTTTAGCAATATCGTCTATTAACTTTCTTTTTTTCTCAGGATAATGTAAAACTATATCTATTTTTTGTTCACCTATTATTTTTTTTAAACATACCAAAAAATCTATTTTCATCATAAAATCAGGTTTTTTTGGAAGTTCAATATACAAATCGATATCTCCACCCTTTTTTGTATCATCAGCTCTACTACCAAAAAGATAAACTCTACCCTCTTTGATAATATCTTTAGCGCATTTTCTAATAGCTTCTATCTCAAATTCTCTCAATCTCATTAAAAATTCTCATCAATAACATTGCATATAATATGACCTATCATAATATGCATCTCTTGGATACGAGGAGTTTCGTTTGACGGAACAACAATATTCGCATCACACAAAGCAGCCATTTTTCCGCCATCTCTACCGCTTAACCCTATAGTTTTGCACCCTTTTGTTTTTGCAATTTCCAAAGCTCTCAAAACATTTTCGCTATTTCCGCTAGTACTTATACCTATAGCTACATCCCCTTCGTTCGCTAAGCCATCTAGCTGCCTTGCAAAAACTTCCTCAAAGCCGTAATCGTTTCCTATAGCCGTTAAAGCGGAAGTATCGGTTGTTAGAGCAATAGCCGGCAAAGAGCGTCTCTCTTTTTTAAATCTCCCCACAAGCTCCGCCGCAATATGTTGAGCGTCAGCCGCACTTCCTCCGTTTCCAAAAAGTAAAATCTTTTTTTGATTTTTTAATGCCTCAACACAGATTATCGAAGCGGTATATATATGAAACTTTAACTCTTCAACAACCTTTTCAAAAGTTTTTAAATGAGACTCAAAATCTTTTTCTATTATTTCTAACATTTTTTTCCTTTTTAACTTTTTAAAAAATGAACTGAATGTTCTGAAAAATTACAAAATTTCACTCAGGAGAGTTGAAATTTTTAGTAAAACTAACGCGCTTGTAAATTTTATTAAAAAGTGCTAAACAAGCGCACTTTTTTGCCTTTTGGCGAACATAAAATTTTCAAGCTAAAATTTCAAATCCTTCGTTCAATTTGTAATTTTTCAGAGGCCTCAATTAAAATTAGTTTTTTTTTACACCACCATACCACCTTATCCCCTCATCGCCTTACCACCTATCCCCTCCTCACTTTCTCAATAATCTTACTCGTACTCTTACCTTCAATAAACTCTATAAGTTTTACCTCTTTTGCTATATCGCTGCCTACTATCTCTTTATCTTTATAATCGGCTCCTTTTACCAAAATATCCGGTTGGATTACTTTTATAAGCTCATAAGGAGTATCCTCTTTGAAAATCACCACATAATCAACAGCTTCCAAAGCGGCAAGCAAATAAGCTCTGTCATACTCGCTATTTACGGGTCTATCATCACCTTTTAATCTTCTAACGCTTTCATCGGCGTTAAGGCCTACTATCAAAACATCGCCAAGTTTTTTAGCTTTTTCAAGATATTTCACATGTCCTATATGTAGGATATCGAAACAGCCGTTGGTAAAAACAATCTTTTTATTTTTGTTTTTTAGATATTCAACGACTTTTTTGATCTCTTCAAAGCTTTTTATATGCTCCTCGGAACTACTTTTATGCAAAGAGCTTTCATACTCTTCTATCTCTTCTAAAGTAGCCGTAGCACAACCAACTTTTCCCACAACTACCCCGGCCGCAAGATTGGCAAACCGCGCAGCCTCTCTTAAGCTCTTTCCGCTTGCAACCGCAAAACCCAAAGCGGCCAATACCGTATCGCCGGCTCCCGTAACGTCATAAACCTCTTTAGCTACGGTAGGTATCTTTACCATCTTATCTTCAAATATAGCCAGGCCTTCTTCTGACAAAGTTATTATCACATTTTTTAAATCATACGCATTTTTCAAATAAAATCCTGCCTCTTTTAAACTCTTTTCATCTTTTATTTCGATACCGGTAGCGATTGACGCCTCTTTTTTGTTAGGAGTTATTAGATCGGCTCCTTTGTATTTGCTATAATCTTTTCCTTTTGGATCCACAAAGACCGGAATCTTTCCTTTTGCTAAAGAAACGATCTTCTGAGTCAACGAAGCAGTTAAAACCCCTTTCCCGTAATCAGAAAGCAAAATTAGATCAAAATCCGAGACATTTTTCTTTAAAACTTTCAAAATTTCATCTTCACTTCTTTTAGAGATATCATCTTTACTCTCTTTATCAAACCTCACTATCTGTTGATGAGAAGCTATAACTCTACTTTTTTTACTAGTTTTTCTTCCCTTCTCTTTTATTAGAGCCAGCTTTTTTATACCTCTTTTTTCTAATCTTTTCTCTAGCCATTCTCCGTTTTCGTCATCTCCAACAACACTAACTACGCTTACTTCGGCTCCAAAAGCTTTTAGATTGTTTAAAACGTTCCCGGCTCCGCCAAGAACAAAGCTCTCCTCTTTGACATCGACCACCTGTACAGGAGCTTCGGGAGATATCCTCTCACACTCTCCCCAAAGGTAGTGATCTATCATAAGATCACCTACTACTAGGATTTTAGGAATATAGGTTGAAGGATGAAGGTTGAAGGATGAAGATATCATTTATATTCCTTTTTAGAATTTATCAATGCATTTAACATTTTTTCTATTTCTAAACTTCTATTTTCTATTTCATCAATATTTTCTATCATATTTAATCTTTTGGCAAGTTCAATTTGAGTTTGAAGTTCATATAAAGAGCCTAAAGCAATATGTAAAAACTGTATAAATTCTTTATCTGTTTTTCTTCCTTTACCTTCTGCAATGTTACTTGGAATAGATATCACTGATCTTTTTATCTGAGATGCCAAACCATATATTTCTTCTTTCGGAAAATATAGCAATTTCTCATAAACTAATTCAACTAGTTTCATTGCTTTTTGCCAAACAATTAAATCTCTATATTGATTATTTCTCACTTTATTCCCTTCTACCTTCTACCTTACTTCCTCATCATAAATCTTTTTAATATAAGGTATATCTGCTTTTATACCCTCTTCTAAAGAAAATCTAGGTTCATAATCTAAAAACTTTTTGGTTGGTTCGATATCGGCCTGAGTAAAAAACTGATACTGTTTTTCGTAAGGGTTTGGAATACATTCACAAGGAAGTTCAGTGTTTAACTCTTTTTGTAAAATATCGACTATATCTTGAAAACTTCTAGCAATCCCGGTAGCGGCGTTATAAACTCCGCTTTTTTTCGGATTACAGGCTTTAATGTTGGCTTGTATAATATCTTCCACATACACAAAGTCCCTTTTTATCTTGTCACTTCCTACAAAAAGTCTAGGATTTTGTCCGCTCAGTATCTGCAAACCAAACTGAAGTACCATAGACGCGGTTTTGTTTTTGTAGTATTCTCTAGGACCGTAAACATTAAAATATCTAAGCCCTACGATAGGAATGTCACTTTTTTTCATATATTCATAAGCTAAATTATCCATCATAAGTTTGCTAAATCCGTATATATTTGCGGGAGCCTCTTTGCCCACTCTATGAGGAGCAGGTAGTTTTCCGTAAACGGCTCCGCTAGAAGCGTAGATCATCCCCGCTTTCATCATAACCGCCATATCTAAAAGGTCTTTAAAAGCATTCACGTTAGTATCTACCATTATCTTTTGATCTTGAACCGTAGTATCGCTAATAGCGGCTTGATGGAAAATATAGTCAAACTTAAAATCGTTTAATCTCTCAATATCTTCTTTATTTGTGATATCTCCGCTTATAATTTCACCTTTAAAACCTATAAGGTTTTTAAAATGGCCAAAACTAGTCAAATTACCGTTTGAAAACTTCTCTTCGGTTCTAAATTTGTCAAAAACAACCACTTTGCACTCGGGAAAATTTTCTTGAAAATAGAAAGCCAGATTGCTCCCTATAAAACCGGCTCCTCCCGTTATTAAAACGGTTTTATTATTAAAGTCTATATCGCAATATCTCATCTATTCTCCTTGTAATTTACCGGCTACGTTCTACTTTTTAATTATAGAAATTGTATCTAAAATCGATTTAACTTTAAATTTCGCTTTCGTATCCATATCTCCTATCAATATCGTATTTTTTATACCGGCACTCAAAGCAGCCTCAATATCGCTCTCTTTATCTCCTATCATCCATGAGTTTTTAAGTTCTATATCAAACTCTTTTGCCGCTTCTTTTATCATTCCAGGTTGGGGTTTTCTGCATTCACACCTTTCTTCCGGAGAATGAGGACAAAAAAACACCTTTTTTATATCAATCTTTTCTCTTTTAAACTCTTCCAACATCCAGTGAGTTAGTTTTTTAAAATCATTGATAGTATAATATCCTCTACCTATTCCGGACTGATTAGTTACAACTATAAGCAGATACCCTAAATCTTGAAAATGTTTTAGCGCTTTCATCAATCCTTCAACAAATTCAAAGTCATCAATTTTGTAAACATAAGATTTATCTATATTTATAACTCCGTCTCTATCTAAAAAAATAGCTTTATTCATACTGAACATTCCTTCATTTTCGATATTTAAAACTATATTTGTTTCTTTTCTTATCACAAACAATATTTTAATGCAATTCTACAACTCTTTATCTTTATTAAAGATTTCATAATTTATAATATGAACGACTTAATCAAATTTGCACCTACTGTGCAAAATCTATAAAGGAGTATAAATGAAAAAATTGGCAATCATAGGACTTATCGCTGCTGGAACTATGAGCCTTATGGCGGCTGACGGAGCGGCTCTATATAAAAAATGTGCGGGATGCCACGGCGCTCATGGTGAAAAACACGCACTTGGGAAATCTAAGCCAATTAAAGGTTGGAGCAAAGATAAGCTAGTTGAAGCTCTTAAAGGATATAAAGCGGGTACAAGAAACGTTTACGGAATGGGCGGCCTTATGAAAGGTCAAGTTGCTTCTTATAGCGACGCTGACATCGAAGCTGTATCAGAATATATCTCTAAATTCTAATTTACTTAAAAATTTTCGGGCTTTTGCCCGGAAATAGTTTTAAGTTTATAACAAATATGCAAGACATATTGAAAAACCCAGCGACTCCTCAAATAGCAGTCTGGTTTGCCCTGCCTATCCTCTTAGCCCTTCTTTGGTATCTTTTGGATAAACAGAAATAAGTTAGTGATCAGCAAACAGTAAGCAGTGATCAGTAAAAAGTGAGTATAATTATTAATGAATTTTGTTTTTATTATATTTAATCAATCCAATTATCATTTTTCTAATTTTTTCTATCAATTCTAAAATTGAATTATCAATATTTATAAAATTTAAATTATTGGCAATTATTAATTGAGTTTCTAATTCAGATAACGAACCTAAAGCTATATATAAAAACTGAATAAACTCTTTGTTTGATTGTCTTGCAGCTCCTTCTGCTATGTTGCTAGGTATTGAAATAACTTATTTTTTTATTTGTCGTCACTGATTACTCATCACTCATAATCAATCCGGCATTACCCTTTTATCTTTTCTTCTCTTTTCTAAAGCTTTTTTTCTCTTTTCCTCCATCATAACGGCATCTTTTAGTTCTTCTTCTCCATCAAATCTAGCGCCATCCAAAAACTTTGAAGTATCGTCAAACTGTCCCGTTCTTAGTCCCCACAACAAAGCCGCCAATCCTAAAGCGCCAAGAAGCGTCGAAATACCTAACATCATAGCTATTATACCGGCACTCATTTTTTTCCTTTTTATATTTATTATTCATAAAGTTTGATTCAAATACACCAATACACTAATACACCAATAATTCCGCACTCCTCACTTATCACTCAACTTAATTCTAAACGAATTTCCAACAACCAATAACGAACTTAAAGACATAGAAATAGCGGCTACTAAAGGATTGACAAACCCCATCACCGCTACCGGAACCGCAAAAGTGTTATATATCAAAGAGAGAGCTAGATTCTCTTTGACCGCTTTAAAGGTTCTTCTACTTATCTTATAAGCTTCATATATACTCTTTGGTTTTTCATCAAGTAAAACTATATCGCTAACGCTTATGGCCACATCCGCCCCACTTCCCATCGCTATGGCTATATCGCTTCGAGCAAGGGCTATAGAGTCGTTTATCCCGTCTCCGGCCATTACGATGATATGCCCATCTTTATGAAACTTATCTATGTAGGCACTTTTATCTTGCGGCAAAAGTTTTGCGTAAAACTCTTCTATCCCAAGCGTATCGGCCACTTTTTTGGCTACTTTTTCATTATCACCGGTTAACATTACAACTCTTATACCCAACTCTTTAATCTTAGAGATTGCTTCGGCGGCTCCCTCTTTTATCTTATCGCTAAGTTCAAAAACCGCTACAAGCTCGTTTTCTATCGCAACCAAAAATATACTATTTTCACTCTCTATTTCTACATCTATCCCAAACTCTTTTAAAAGCTCAATATTTCCTCCCAAAACTCTTTTGCCACCAATTTTAGCAATCATCCCTTTTGCTTTTATCTCTTTAAACTTTTCAACCTTCAATATTGAAGTGTGGGTGTGGGTGTGAGTACGAAAATATTCATCTTCACTCCTTCCCTCCTTCACCCCTTGCCACCTTACCCCCTTATCACCTTGCCACCTTACCCCCTTATCACCTTCTCCCCTTACCATCTTCTCTACTATAAACCTCTCAACCCCCTTACTAATAGGATGGTTTGAGTTTTTTACAAGCTCCAAAACTATACTCTCATCAAAATCTTTTAACTTTTCATAGGTAATTACACTCGGCTTTCCTTCCGTTATCGTTCCAGTTTTATCCAAAACAAGCATATCGCTTTTTGCCATAGTTTCCAAAAACGCTGCCTCTTTAAAAAGAAGTCCTCTCTTAGCGGCTATACCTATGCCTACCAAAGTAGCCATCGGAGTAGCAAGCCCCAAAGCGCAAGGACAAGCTATAACAACTACCGAAATAGCCACTATCAAAGCCTTTTCAAACTCTCCCGCATAAAAATACCACCCTATAAAAGTTAAAAAAGCGATAGAAAGAATCGTAACGCTAAAATATCCCGAAATCTGATTTACAAGTCTCTCTATTTTAGGCTTTTTAGTTATAGAATCTTCAAGTAGCGAGACGATATTTGATAGAAGCGAGGCAGAAAAATCTTTTTTCGCTCTATACCTAACTACCCCGTCTATACAGATAGAGCCGCTTAATACCTCATCTCCCTCTTTTTTAAATACGGGCTCGCTCTCTCCCGTTAAAGAGCTTTCGTCAAAGGAAGCGCTTCCGTTTATGATAACACCGTCAATAACAACTTTTTCACCAGGCTTTATCTCTATGATGTCTCCGGGCTCCACATTTTCCACCATCACTAGAGCTTTTTCATTCTCCTTTACAACCGTAACTTCGGTAGGAATGGTACCCAAGATAGAGTCTAGAGTATCAACAGCCTGTTTTTTACTTAAAACTTCAAGATATTTTCCAACCAAAATAAATGTAACTATCATAGTTACAGAATCAAAATACACTTCTCCGGTTCGTGTTATCATAGCGTAAACGGAGTAGATATAAGCTAGCGTAGCTCCCGTTGCTACGAGCAGATCCATATTGACAAAGCGATGCTTCAAGCCGTAATAGGCGCTTCTGTAATATACCCATCCGCTATAAAAAAGAGTAGGAGTAGCCAACACGAATTCGGCAAAATTTAAAATATCTTTAATATCTCGTCTCATTCCGGTAAAAAGTCCCACATACTGAGCTATAGCTATCCACATGATATTCATAGTCGCAAAAACCGCTACTAATATGCGAGCGTAGTATTCTCTCCTTTGTTTTACGGCTCTCTCTTCTTGAAGTTTTGGGTCGTAAGGATAAGCGTTATACCCTATAGAGCGGATCGTTTCTATAATCTTAGAGAGTTTTATCTCTTCTGGGTCCCAAACGATTTTTGCTTTATTGTTGGTATAGTTGATAGTAGCCTCTATGACTCCGGGAGTTTGGTGAAGAACCTTTTCATTGAGCCACACGCAAGCTGCACAGTGAATCCCCTCTATAATGAGATTTATTTCATAAAGCCCATCATCTCTCACTTTTACATATTTTTTGATAAAACCCTCTAGATCAAACTTTTTTAGATCATCCTCTTTCTTAACAGCAGGCTGAAGCTTTGTGCTCCCTAGTTTATCGTAAAAACTATCAAGACCCTCCTCTTTTAAAAGATGATAAACTCCCTGACACCCTTTACAACAAAAATACTTCTTTTCTCCGTCAATCTCATCTTCTATCATAACCTTTTCGTCAAATTCGAGATTGCAGTGATCGCAGCTTATTTTCGACAAAAAATTCCCCTCTCTCTATCTTTGATAATTTTACTATAAGGAAGAACCAAAGAGTGCATAGCTATAAAAACGCCCTCCTCAAAGTTCAAAAGAAGTTTTGCTAAAGCCAAAGTAAAATTTGCCGTAGCCTCCGCGGGATTTATAGAAAAAGGCTCCATAGCGCCGGTAAATACGACACACTTTTCTTCAATATTTTTTGCTATGAAAGCTGCACTCTTTCGCATAGTATCCGTTCCGTGAACTACTAAAACCTTTTTAGTTTGAGCATTTTTTATCTCGTTTAGCAAACTCTCTCTATCTTTATCGTCCATTTCAAGACTATCTTTAAATATCATCCCTTTTAGTACATAATCTAAGTTTGTATGATAACTTTTTAAAATATTCTCTATCGCCAAGTTATCTCTAGGAACTATCAGCTCTCCCTTTATGGGATCGTATCTTTTATTGAAGGTTCCTCCGGTATTGATAATCGCTATCTCCAACTCTACCTCTTTAGTTAATATTCAACCATATTTTATTCATTTTTGATTAAAATAGCGAAAAGTTTTTATATTAGTAGGAGCTATGGAAGATAAAGCTTTATATCTAATCATTTTAATAATTTTTGAGCTATACGAGGCATCTTGGCAAAAAGCGGACAGTTTTAAAGGTATAATCGACAATATTTTTAAAAAGTATGAAAATGGCCAAATCTACTTTTTCTTATCTCACCCTAGCTACTGGTTTGTTTTATATGTAGCTATAAAATATGGAATATCAAATATATGGATGATTAGTATCTTGCTTTTAAAAACTTCCGATATAGCCTTTAAACTATGGCTTATTCAATCTAAAATAAAAGGCAAAGATATAGATGAGATTTTAGGTATCCCTCAAGATTTTAAAATATCTTCTAGTATGATATACTTAAATACAGTCATTTATATCGCATTGTTTTATCTTGCACTCTTTTAATAAACAACTACTATCTTATAAATAAGCAACTTTTTATCTTTTTAGTTTTTGAACTAGTTCAAAAACTAAAAAATAGCAAGGAGGTTATATCTTAACCCGATATATCTTGCTCCAAGGAGATATAACAACGGGTTCAAATAGCTCTTTATCATAGTTGTCAAAAACAAACATCTGTATATATAAGGAGTTTAACATCTCATCATCGACTATCAAAAAAGATTGATAACTTGACAAAAAGATCACGCTTAAAGGAGCGTTTTTGCGTAGACTCTGTTTTTGCTTAACGACTTTCCCACCTTTTGTATACCCTACCGTAAAAAATTCTTTTATAGGGACCTTCTGTTTACCGATAAGCAAAACTCCACTTTTTTTATCAAGCGCCACTCCTCTTTCAAATATGAGAAGATCTTTTGTATCTTTAAACCTTTCACTATAAAAGATAAAAGAGGAGCTCTTTTTACCGGTTTTTAAATCTATACTGCTAAAAAGTTTTACGGTCGGAAAAATTTCCATCATCCTAAGAGGCAGATACACATATATCTCTCTCGTCTTTTTTGGAAGTTTTACATCGCCATATTTTAGCTCTTCTAAAAAGTCGTTTGGATCAATTTGGCTCTTTTTACCATTTTGAAAAATCACATCTGCCACCGGAAAACCCGGATTTGCTATAAAAGATTTCTTCCCTTTTTTTCGAAATATAAACTCTTCTGGAATTTCAGATAAATCAAGCCCTTCTTCTTTATATCTTTTATACCACTCTACTTGTTTAACGTAAGTCTCAACGGAGATCCTAGCTAGCCTAGCGGCTTGCAGTTGTGAACTGGTTGATAGAATCTTTGAGACGATAAAATTGTCGTGGTTGTGTTTTCCGCCGTCTATTAACGTACATTTATCCGCATAGTACCATATAGGATAGCCGTAATCCCACCAGGTTAGCACAAAATCTTTAGACGAGCCCACATTTTTAAGTCTATTAAGGTCTGCAACCTCTTTTTTAGTAAAAACGGTAGGAACTTTATACTCTATAACGTGGATGATATTGGGTATTAGAGCAAAAATAGTTAAAACTCCAACAAGTGTATATTTTAAGACTTTTTTTTCTATTTTATAGAACATAAACCAAAAAAGATATACCAAAGAAAAAGCCATAAATGGTACGGCGTAAATGGTAAATCTAAGTCCCCCCGTTATAGCAAAAAGTCCAAGTCCTACCAAAACCAAGCTTATCCAAAAACTTCTCTCTTTAAACAAAAGTACGATATATCCAACCATTGCAAGCAAAAAAGTGGCTACATGACCGCTTATCCTGTTTGCGAGAGTCTCAAATGGTATCGAGGAGGCTTCTCTGACGGTTTGCATAACCTTAAAAAAGTGTAAACCCTGGTTTTCCGTTCCATGTTTGAAAAAATATGCGTCAATCTTTTGCCAAATCCTTAAAAGCGCATCGCTCCAAAGGAAAAAAATAGCAATAACTCCAAAAGCTAAATATTTTTCATATTGTTTTGGTATAAACTCTTTTTTCAATGCTATAAATGTCGATATTACCAATATGAGTTTAAAAATAAAAAATAGAGGAAAAAGCGAAACATAAAGTAAAATCAGTGAAGGATAAAAAAATGAATCTTTTCTATGAAAAATCGCTAAATAGATAGTATATGCTATGATAAGACCATATAAAACGTTCTGTCCGGGAACATAAAAGAAAGGATATATAGCTCCTATTACAGCCGCCCAAAAGATATCTTGATAGTTTTTTCTCTTTATAGACGCGACTAAAAAGTAAAAAATAAACATCAAAATCGATACGCTAAACATATCCGTATCGTAGTAGCCTATCATTGTCCTGTTGTAATAACTCCAAACTACAGAAGCTAAAATAGCCGCAAAAAAACCAACCCAGCTTATACCGTAAAGCCGTCCCAATAAAACTAGAGGAACTACGATAAAACTTGAAAAAATCGCTGACATAAAAAGGATTATAGAATCTAGAGAAAAGGGTAAAACTTTAGCTAAGATAGTGGTTATAAATACAAGTCCCCTATCCCAAAAGCCTGGGACTAACGGATTAAACTGATGCATCCCGAAAAGCTCTTTTTGAGCGCCGCTAGCAAAATAGTAGCCGTCATTTGTGTTTATCATAACCTGACCGTTCCAGTAAAACCCGTCTATTCCCGATGCCCAATAGTACCAATAAAGACGAACGGCTATAGAAAAAACAAAAGCTAAAACTATAAAAACGATAATCTCTTTTTTTTGTATATTCTCTTCCTTGTTACCAATCACTTATTCACCTTTAAAGTCAATTTTTATAATATTAGCATTTTTGTTTATCAATATACTTTAAAAACAAAAAACTATTTTTTATCAACTTTTTTTATATTGTTTGGGCTGAAACTCTTTAACTATCTCTTGTAACTTTGCAACTATACTGTTTTCATCGGTTTTTAAAAGCTCTTCTATATTTTTTTCAAGCACATCAATATCGTAAATGGTCGGTCTTGTCACATAGATAGATTCATACTTTGTTTTTTGCTCCGTCTCGTCTAGCAAAAGTTCTTCAAAAAGTTTTTCTCCGGGTCTAAGACCGGTAAATACTATCTCTATCTCTTTCTCTTTTCCATAAAGCTTTAGCATTTTTTTAGCTAAATCCACAATCTTCACAGGCTCTCCCATATCTAGTATGAAAATCTCTCCACCCTTAGCGATTGCAGCTGCTTGAAGAACCAGTTTGCAAGCTTCCGGAATAAGCATAAAGTATCTTGTAACCTCAGGATGTGTTACTGTCAATGGTCCGCCTTTTTTTATCTGCTCTTTGAACTTAGGTATGACACTTCCGCTACTTCCTAGTACGTTGCCAAATCTAACAGCGACAATCTCGGTCTCTTTAGCATCCACGTTTTGTGCGTATAGTTCACAAACTCTTTTTGTCGCACCCATTACGTTCGTAGGTCTAACAGCTTTGTCTGTCGAAATAAGTACAAATTTCTTTACTCCGTACTTAATAGAAGCGTCAATTACATTTTTCGTTCCTAGTATATTGTTTATTACTGCCTCTTTAGGATTAAATTCAACCAGAGGAACGTGTTTATACGCTGCCGCATGAACTATGATATCCGGTCTATATTTTTTTATAGTTTTGTTGATAGCTTCTCTATCTACAACCGTTTGCATCAGAGGGACTATATCGTAGGTGGAGAGCTCTTCGGTGATAGTGTATAGATTATATTCGCTATTGTCTAAAAGAATAAGTTTTTTTGCTCCAAATCTACTACACTGTCTTGCTATCTCGCTTCCTATACTACCGCCTGCACCTGTTATCAAAACAGTTTTATTTTCTATAAAATCTTTGATGACTTTTATATCTAAATCTTTTGGTTTTCTAGCTAAAAGATCCTCTATGGATATATCTTTTAACTCTTCGACTCTATCTCCCAAAAGCTTTGCCAATTTAATGTCTTCTATACCTAACTCTTTAAGCCTTTCAAAAATTTTATCTAACTTTTTCGTATCATAATCTTTTGCGATGATAACGGAACTTATATTTAATTTCTCTATAACTCTTTCCAAATTTCGCAAATCATATACTTTTATATTTGCAAGATAAGTATTTATCATCGAACTATTATCATCAACTATAGCAACAGGCCAATAACCAGCTTTTTCCGTTACAAAATGTCTTATAAGAGAAACCGCCTTTGGAGTAGCCCCTATAATCATAGTCGGTTTAACTTCACCTTTTTTTGAAAACTCTAAAAATAGTCTTTTTAAAAAACGAAAACCGCCTATAAAAAATATAGATAAGAAAAAGTCTATTAAAATAACGCTTCTTGGCATAGGTATAAAAAACTCTTTGAAAAATAAAAATAGAATCGTAAAACCAAAATAAGCCGCAATATGAGCAAAAAGTAGTTTTTTAGCTTCGTTTAAAGAAAAAAATCTCCAAGCAAAAAAGTAGATCTTAAAAGCAAAGAAAAATAAAATCTTTAAAGAGACCAATACAACGAATACTTTTGGAAAATTGTGTAGATGATCAGCTGGTATGTGAAAATTAAATCTTAAAAGATATGACAAATATAGTGTGAAAAGAGAGATCAAAAGATCAAATATCAAAAAAAATATCGCCCTATTTGCGACTGTTGGTTTAAAAATATTCATCAAAAGGCCTTTTTTGTATCTATAAACTTTGTCAAAAAGTATAAAGCGACAATATATATTAAAAAGAAGTAAAAAATCTCTTTTGTCTCTTTTAAAACGTATAAAATAGAAAAAGCGACTAAATTAATAATCATTGCGACAATAACGGTCTGCTTATGCGTAAACCCTGCTTGTACGGCTCTTTGGTAGGCATGTTTTCTATGAGGTTTTGTAAAAGGCTCTTTGTTTTTTATCCTTCTTGCAAGAGTTAAAGTAGCATCAAACCAAAACAGGGCAAGCAAAATAAGCCAATAGATTATGGAGACTTCCTTATGTATATAATAGACTATAAACACCGCAAATACAAAACCCAAAAAAGCACTTCCCACGTCACCCATAAAAATCTTGGCTTTTGGCCAGTTAAAGGGTAAAAAACCGCTAACCGACGCAGCTAAAAGTAAAAAGATCTCGTTGTGAAAAAGTATATATGCTCCAATAGAAACAAAAATTGCCTCTGTAGCCGCATATGCGTCTATACCGTCTATAAAATTGTAAAGGTTAATAAGCCAAACCATACCCAAAAGTATCAAAAGATTGATCCATTCTCCTTCGATTTTAAACAGAACGAAATCTAGCTTATTGACTCCCCCTAACAAGTAAAGAGCCAAAGCGGCACTTGCCGTCTGAACGATAAATCTTACTTTAGAACTCACCGTTACGATATCGTCAACTAAACTAACTATAACGATGGGTAATGAGCATATTAAAGCAAAAAAAAGCTCATTAGAAATTTTACCGTTAAGATAAAAAATCACAAGACCGATATAAAAAGAGAGCACTATCGCCAGACCGCCGCCTCTTGGCGTAGGAACGCTATGAGAGCTTCTTTCGTTTGGAACATCGATGATCTTTTTCCTTAGAGCATACTCTCTTACGAGAAATGTTAAAATAAACGATAAAACTATAATCGATATATAAAAAATCATTTGATCCTCATTTTTTACGGCTTCTCACCATAGATCATCAACTTAATTCCCTCTTGAGTCGTATAGGGATTTTTGAGTCCTAATCTCTTCATAGTCTCCTTATTATCTACTACTAGATTCCCGTAAAGCCTTTTATAATAATCTCTCTTTAAAGTTTTCAACAAAAAGGAAAACATCGGAATTTTAACCAAATTTACTTTTTGCCCTAAACTTTGAGCTATAAGCTCAATCAATCTAGTAGTACTTATAGCCTCATCGTCGCTCGCCAAAAAAATACCGTTTTTTTCCTGTTTTACAATCTCATCTATCAAATGAGACAAATTTCCAACATATACCATACTTCTTTTGTTGTTAATATCCGCAAAAGGCAGTATAGGAAACCTTTTTACCAAAGTTACAAGACTTCTCATATTTGCCTTAACGCCGTATCCGTAAACGATAGGCGCTCTAACTA
>JALWIX010000068.1 GCA_027082175.1 Campylobacterales bacterium | reverse complement strand
TTTACTCATCACTGATTACTGATTACCTCTCACTCTCTAACTACGAAAGCTCCTGGAAATCTTCCAGAAGCTATAAAATCTCTAGCTTCATCTTCGCTTTCAAATCCTATAAGCCATACTCTATATAGAGGTTCGTCATCAACAATAAACTTTTTTATAACGGCTCTATATCTTCCGTCTACTAGAGCATACCTATTTTTCGTGATTTGAGCGCCTTCAAGTCTCCTAAATGATGCGATCTGTACTCCAAAATTTCCTATCTCAACCTCTTTTTTGACACCAGACGCCAAAGTGGCGATAGTTTTATCAAATCCCAAAACTTCTATCTCTACAGGAGCCGTACCTTTTCCTATCATTCCGATCTTTTTTGCAGCGGCATATGAAAGATCGATGATTCTATTTTTGACAAAAGGTCCCCTATCGTTTATTCTAACTACGACACTTCTGCCGTTATTGAGGTTTGTAACTTTTACCATAGTATTCATAGGTAAAGTTTTGTGTGCCGCGGTAAGTTCGTACATATTGTAATATTCGCCGTTGCTAGTCTTTTTTCCATGGAAATTAGGTCCGTACCAGCTAGCTATCCCTCTATATTTGGTACCGACTCTAACTACGGTAGGATAATATGTTTTTCCGCCTACTTTATAAGGTCTCATCGTGGCTCTATGCACGGCAAAAGAGCTTTTAGGTTTGCCGTAACTTTCTTTCGTCGGAGAGTAGTAAACAAAACTTCGTTGAGAACACCCGCTCAATATAAAAATCATAAAAGAGAAAAACAAAAAACTCCTAATTGATAATAACAAGTCTCTCTCCAACTTTTATTATGCTGTTTTTCTTATCATTAAGTTTTTTCAACTTTGATACGCTTATGCCATATCTTTTAGAGATAGATAAAAGAGTATCTCCCTTTTTTACTTTGTAAACGATTTTACTCTTTTTAGGTACGGGTATAATAAGAGTTTGATTTATTCTCAAAACATTTGATTGTAGTTTATTGAACTCTTTTATAATTTTATATGATATATCGTATTTTTTAGCAATTTTTACCAAAGAGTCTCCTCTTTTTACTCTATAGACTATGTATGCTCTCTTTTTATCAGTAGGTCTATAATTGTCTTTGAAATCGGCAAGTTTTATATATGGAATATATATATCGTACTCTTTTACGTATGGCGGCACAAAACCGTATTTTAAATGCGCGTTAAGCTCTCTTAAAATTGATTCTTTTATCTTTATGCTTTCAGCTATATCGCTTAAAACGTCGCCTCCCCTAACTTTTACTACCGCCAAAGAGTATGCGGAACCTCTATTTAATATATAGTCAAAATCGTCCTTTAAAAAATAGTTCTCATCATTTCCCATTAACGCAAGCGCTATTATCTTTCTAATATATCTTCTACTCTCTTTAGGCAAATATCTCTTTTTTGGATCAATAAGCACTTCTAACTTTTTCGTTTTGGCTTTTTTTATAGCTCTTGCCACTCTCCCTTCTCCTGAGTTGTAAGCAAGAGCGGCAAGATACCACCTTCCAAATTTCGCATATAGGTCTTGTAGATATCTAATAGCCGCTTTTGTAGATTTTACCGGGTCTTTTCTCTCATCTACATACTCATCGATTCTTAGCCCGTATTTTTTCGCTGTTTGCGGCATAAACTGCCATAGACCCACGGCTTTTTTGTGGGATTTTGCATGAAGCGAAAAGTTAGACTCGGCCATAGCCATAAAAAGAAATACTTGAGGAACTCTCGCTTCGCTCATCAGCCTCTTTATCGTAGGGATATATATAAAAGATTTGCTTTGAGTATTGAAAAAATGGCGTTTTTTGTATTTTTCATACTCTTTTTTTATTTTTATATAATATCTATTTGTTACGAAAGATGGGTCTATATCTAAACTTCTTAAAATCTCAATCTCTTTATTGTAATAACCGCCTATATCCAAACTTGCATATAAATTTACAAAAAAAAGCAATATTAACGCTAATCCCCTTTTCAAAAATACTCCTGTTTTCTGTTTTTAGATATTATTATACAATTTTTTCCAGCTCTTTAAATACTCTTTTGGCATTTTTAGTAGTAATACTACATACATCCTCAAATTCTATGTCTAAAATTTCTGCAATTTTTTGAGCCACATAAATCGTATAAGCCGGCTCATTTCTTTTTCCTCTGTAAGGATGTGGAGTCAAATATGGAGCGTCAGTTTCTAAAACGAGTTTATCTTTTGGGATTTTTGGCAAAATATTTACAAGTTTTTTCGCGTTTTTAAAAGTAACTACGCCGCCTATACCAAAATAAAAACCGTAATCTGATAGTTCAAGTAAAATCTCGCTGGCATTGAAACAGTGCAATACTCCTCCAACATCTTTGGCTCCATTACTGATTAATATCTCTTTAGAGTCAAAACTTGCTTCTCTGATATGAACTATTAAAGGTTTTTGGACTTCTTTAGCTAACTTTATATGCTTAGAAAAAATCTCTTTTTGTCTCTCTTTTTCCTCTTTTTTCTCCGTTTCATCTTTAGGAAGTCTGTAATAATCCAACCCGCACTCCCCAACCGCTATACATTTTGGATGTTTTAAATACTCTTTGAGCACTCTTTCGTCAAATTTTTCTATCTCATAGGGATGAACCCCCGCGGCAAAAAAGACCTCATCATATCTCTCGCTTATATTTTTTGCTTTTTCTAGATCATCGGGATCGGCTCCTGGGATCACAAAAGATTTTACACCGTTTTTAAAAGCTCTTTTTATAACCTCATCTAAATCTTCTTCAAATCTTTCATCATCTAAATGACAATGAGTATCAATTATCAAAACATCTCCTTTATTTAGATAGACATTAGATATCGGATTTTTCTATCTTTCCTTACCCCCTTACCGCCCTATCACCTTACCGCCTAACCTCCTTATCCCCTATCACCTTACCGCCAAACTACCTTACCTCCTACTCAAAATTCTTCTTGCAAACTCTTTTGCTTCTTTGGTAATATTCTCTCCGCTTATGATTCTTGCTATCTCATCGACTCTTTTTTCGCTATCTAACTCAAAAACCTTACTCTCTTCATTATCCTTAATGACTAAAAAGTGTTGATTAGCTGCGGAACTAAGCTGAGCTTGATGAGATATGGCAAATATCTGATAACTTTTAGAGAGCTCTTTTAATACATTGGCGATACCCATAGACTCTTCACCGCTCACATTTGCGTCAATCTCATCTAAAATTAGTATCTGCCCCCTATTTTGTTTATATCTGCTCCAAGAAGCAAGCAGAGCCAACCTCAATCTATTAAACTCCCCAGAGCTTATATTTTCAAAGCCTACCCCTTTTAACTCTATTTTAAAAATATCCTCTCCTTCGATATCCAACTCTTTTTTTTCATATCTAAAATCTACAAAAGGGAGTTTTAACTCTTTAGTATAGGAGTTGATATCCTCTTTTAGACTTTTTACGGCTTCTTGTCTAAACTTTGATATCTCTTCAGACAAACTCTTTAAAACCCTTTTTAGTTCACTTTTCTCTTTTTCCAAATAGCTTTTTTCAAAACTAAGATTTTCATACTCTCTTAACTCTTTTAATTTCTCCTCTTTATATTCAAGTGCATCTTCAATTGAGCCATATCTTCTTTTAAGCTCAGACAACTCTTCTAGTCTGTTTAACACATCCTCGATTTCAATATTATCAAGCTCAAAAAGTCTATTTTTTTGGTCTTCAAAAAGAGTCCTTAACTCGTTCATAGCCTCATCGAAAAAGGATGAATCTTTTCCTAT
>JALWIX010000067.1 GCA_027082175.1 Campylobacterales bacterium | reverse complement strand
CAATTAAAAACTGGAATCTTACACTTTCGCAGTTGGCTATATTTTTTGAAGGCAGGTTAGACAAAGCCTTGAAAATTTAATTTATGCTATAATGCTTTGGTGACACGGAATTCTGAACGGTCTCCCGGTATAAAAATATACTCATTAAAACCGCAAAATTGACTCTTAAAACAGCATAATACCATCTAATTGCAGTAGGTATAAAACGCTAACCTTTAATTTTTCTCAAAATAGCTATCTATACCGTCGGCTATACCTTTGGCAAGCAATGTTTGATAGTAGGGGTTGAAAATCCTTCTTGCTTCGGTTGGATTTGTGATATAACCTATCTCTATCAAAACTGAAGGCATCTGAGCGCCCACTAAAACCCAAAAAGGCCCCTCTCTCACTCCTCCGTCTTGAACATCCTTAAAATGTTTCCTAAGATTATAAAGCATCCCTTTTTGGATATCAATAGCAAGCTTATTTGATGCTATTATCTTTTCTCTATTTAAAAAATTTAAAAAAGTTATTTTGGAAAAATATCCCATCGAATCCAAATCTGCTCTATTTTCTAGTGCGGCTACCCTTTTTGCTCTTTTGCTTCTAGCCGGCGATAAAAAGAATGTCTCGATACCTCTCATACTTAGATATTTGCTCTTTTTAGGCGCGGCATTGGCGTGTATGGATATAAATATATCTGCCATTCTTCTGTTTGCGTATTTTGTCCTGTTTCGTAGTTCTACAAAGTAGTCTTTAGTTCTTGTAAGATATACTTTGTATCCTCTGTTTTTTAGCTCTTTGTACAATTTTTTAGCTACGGCTAAAACGGCATCTTTCTCTTTTTTTCTTTTGTAACCAACTGCTCCGGCGTCCCTCCCGCCATGTCCTGGATCGATAACAATGGTTTTTTGAGATCTAAAAAATCTATAATCATACTTTTTATCTTTTTCTACTACTTTTTCATCCTTTTTCTTCTTACCCTTTAAATATATTTTTAAAACATCTCTTTCTATATCAAAATCTATTTTAATAGGTTTGTTATCTTCAAATACCACTCTCGCCCAATCTTTGTTAAACTGAGCAATCTTCATCTTTTTTACGCTTCTTAGATTATACTCTCTCTTAGGATATGGCCAGATTGACTTTATATCAAAAACTTTTTTGTATATTGAGTTTTTTTTATCGGCTAAAATAAAACTTTTTATACTATTTTTATCCAAATATTCGGAAAAGTATAACTCCACTTCACCTTTTTTTAGTTTTATAGATTTGAGTATGATTTTTTTAGAGCCATCTTTTTTTATATCTTTTTTAATCTTTTCCTCAATCTTTACAACTTTTTTTGGAATATTTTCAGACTTGCTAGATAATCTCTTTAGCTCCTGTTCATAATCTCTATAATCAAAACCAAGTTTTTTAGAACTCTCAATAAGTCCTTTTAAAGCCTCTTTTTTTAGATTTTCGTCCAATTCCAAAATAGAGCGAATATATAAAGTCTTAAAACTATTGTATGATTTTAAAATGGATTGCCGATTATTGGAATTTAACAATTCGTTTGCCTGATCCAACATAGGATATTTAGAAGCAAGAAGAAAAGAAAAAAGAAGAGCAAAAAGAAAAATCTTTTTAATTGGACTCTCCTTTTACTAAAATTTCCATCAACTCTTTAACAGAGATTATTTTATCAAGTCTATAACCGTTGGCGCCGCTAAAAAAGAGCCCTAGCTCTTTATCGCCAAGATAAGCGTCGCTAAGCCTATCGGCTATACAGTAGCCCACCTCTTTTGCCTCAACGCCTCTTTGACATGGAGCCACACAGTTGCTTATGCACTTTATAGCCGGTCCTTCTCTCATCTGTACTAACTCGATGAGATTAGTTTTTATCCCTCTAGCCGGATATCCTACGGGAGATTTTAAAAGCAAAATATCCTCTTTTTTTGCGTTCAATAAAATCTGCTTAAAATTCTCATGCGCATCACACTCGAAAGTTCCTATAAATCTAGTGCCTATCTGTACTCCGGCTGCTCCAAGCTCGATAAATTTTACTATATCTTCGTGATCCCAAATCCCGCCGGCAGCTATTACCGGAATATCTCCCCATTTTTTTGCTTCTTCGATAACTTGAGGAACGATATTTTCAAGTCTATACTCTTCCATGAAACACTGCTCATACGTAAATCCTTGATGTCCTCCGCTAAGAGGTCCTTCAACTATAACTGCGTCGGGTACTCTGTTGTATCTTTTTTCCCATCTTTTGCAGATAATTTTTAAGGCTTTTGCGCTAGAAACTATAGGAACTAAAGCCACGTCGCTGAATCCTTCCGTAAACTCGGGCATGTTTGTAGGAAGTCCCGCTCCCGTTATGATTATATCCGCTCCAGCCTCACAAGTGTCTCTAACGACTCTGCCATAATCGTTGATAGCATATAAAATATTTGCGCCAAGCGGAGCATCACCGCATATCTTTCTCGCATTTTCAAATATTTTAAAAAGAGCTTTTCTAGAATAGAAATTTTCGGTCTCTAAAGGCCGTCCCGCTATCTCTTTTTCTATATATTTTTTATTTTCATAATATCCTGTTCCAACGGTGCTTATAACGCCTAAACCGCCCTCTTTCGAAACGTTTCCCGCTAGTCTATCCCAACTGATACCTACCCCCATACCTCCTTGAATGATGGGGTATTTTATCTCATGCTTTCCTATCTTCAACGGTTGTAGCTTCACTTCGTAACCTTTAATTTGGCAAATTTTCTTTTTCCAACTTGTAAAATATACTCGCCCTCTTTTAGATGAAGATCCTTATCGGAGATTTTCTCTTTATCTACTCTTACGGCTCCGGCTTGAATATCTCTTCTTGCTTGAGATGTTGAAGGCTCTAAAGCGCACTCCACCAAAGCTTTCGCTATCCATATAGGTCCTTTTAGCTCATATTCGGCTATATCGCTAGGAATATCGTTTTGTTTATGAACTCTATCGAACTCTTCTTTCGCCGCTTTTGCCGCTTCGTCACCATGAAACCTAGCCGTGATTTCAGCGGCCAAAAGCTCTTTTGCGTATTTCGGGTGAACTTTACCCTCTTTAACTCCCTCTTTTAATATCTCGATCTCCTCTAAAGATTTAGAACTGAGCAGCTCATAATATCTCCACATCAATTCGTCAGATATACTCATAACTTTTGCAAACATTGTATTGGGCTCTTCGTCAACTCCTATATAGTTGCCTAAAGATTTACTCATCTTTTGAACGCCGTCAAGCCCTTCTAGTATTGGCATCATCAAAACGGCTTGCTCTTTGCCAACACCGAAACTTCTTTGAAGTTGTCTTCCCATTAAAAGATTAAATTTTTGGTCTGTGCCGCCTATTTCAATATCGCTTTTTAAATATACGCTATCGTATCCTTGCAGCAAAGGATAGATAAATTCGCTTATGGCTATCGGCTTTCCTGCTTTATATCTTTTTTCAAAGTCATCGCGTTCTAACATTCTCGCGACACTTACTAAAGTTGTAAGCTCAACAAGTCCGCTAGCCCCAAGCTTATCTATCCACTGTGAGTTAAATAGAACTTGCGTTTTATCGGGATCAAGTATTTTAAAAACTTGTTCTTGATAACTTTTTGCATTTTTTAAAACCGTCTCTCTATCTAGCTTTTTTCTTGTTTCGCTCTTACCGGTTGGATCGCCTATCATAGCCGTAAAATCGCCTATAATAAACTGAACAATCCCTCCATATTTTTGAAAAGTAGCAAGTTTTTGAAGCAAAACCGTATGTCCTAAATGAAGGTCCGGCGCCGTTGGATCGAAACCAGCCTTTACATAATAGTGTTTTCCCTCTTCAAAATACTCTTTTAAAAGTTTTTCTATCTTCTCTTTATCTATAATCTCAGCCGTTCCTCTAACTATTTCATCCACTGCCTCTTTTACCATTAACTCCCCTTGTTTATCTTTACATTTATTATTTTTTGTATGCGTCGTCACTTCCGGTTATTTCGATAACTTTCGCTTTAGGTTCAAGCTTTTTTCTTAAAGTCTCACTATCTTTAATATTTGTCTCAATCTCCAACTCGCATATATTACTATATTCTATATTGTGTCCAAGCTCTATAGAAATAACGTTTATATCAAGTTTTGCTAAATGTTGCAATAAAGCGGCTAACGCACCTTTTTTATTTTGCAAAGATATTAACAGTTTATATCTTGGCAATCTACTGTTTGCCCAAGCCACAAAAAGCATAGGCTCGCCCTGCTCTATCAATTCAGCCGCTTTTTCACAAAGTTTATGATGAATTATAGCACTGTTTCCCTTTTTAAAAGCTACAATCTCATCTCCCAATTTAGGATTACAGCAATAATCAAATTCAACGGAGTTTATATTATAGCTCGAATATATAAGAATATTATCTAAAAGCTGCTCTTTTAATTTTATAATTTTGGCGCCCAAAAACGGTAAAATCTTCCTTTTCTTTCTTAATTGAGCCAAATATCTATTTCTTATCTCTTTAAAAAAATTGATATCGACAGGTACTTTATAAATAGTCTGAATAAGTGAATTTTCATTAATCCATTTTAAAATTTCTTTTTTTGATGCTCTTAATTCGCTCATCAATATATTAATAGCGCTTTTAGAATTTATCTCTTTGATTTTTTGTTTACAGGCTTGCCTCATCTGCTCTTTCGCTTTTGAAGTTTTTACCGCGTCTATCCAACTGCATCTAAGTATAGGTTTGTCCGCGGTTACGATCTTTACAATATCCCCGTTTTTAAGTTCGGTTAAAAGCGTACTTTTTTGTTTGTTGATATAAACCTCTTTTGCTCTATGGCCTATATCGGAATGAACGGCGTAGGCAAAATCGAGCGCGACCGCTCCTCTTGGAAGCGTAAAGAGATCTCCTTTTGGCGAGAATACGGAAATATCTTCGCTAAAAAGATCATTTTTAACAAGCTCGTAAAACTCTTCTATGTTGTCGTTTTGATACTGTAGATTTTCAAGCCATTTTAGATTTATACTGTCAAGTCCAAGTTTATATTTCCAATGCGCCGCCACGCCATATTCGGCAGTTTTATGCATATCGAACGTTCTTATTTGAACTTCAAAGATGGAAGTGTTGTCAAAAACCGTAGTATGGATTGTTTGATATCCGTTATCTTTAGGTATGGCTATATAGTCTTTAAATCGCATTATAAGAGGTTTAAAATTAATATGAATAGCTCCTAATGCTTTATAACAGTCTATTTTATGTTTTACTAAAACTCTAATTGCCAAAAGATCAAGAACCTCTTCTATCGATATCCCTTTTCTTTGCATTTTAAGGTATATGGAGTAGTAGTGTTTAATCCTGCTGATAATGGTAAACTCATTATATCTAAAACCGTTTTTTACCATTATCTTTTTTACGTTGTCTATAAAATTATTAAGTTTTATTTGAAGCTCTTGTTTGTGGGACTTTAAATAGTTATCTATTTTTTGATACTCTTTTGGAAATATATAATAAAAACTTAAATCTTCCAAAATATTTTTCAAAAAAGATATCCCTAGCCTGTGAGCTATAGGCGCGTAAACCACAAGCGTCTCTTCTGCTATTCTTTTTCGCTTTTTCTCATTAAGAGCATCCAATGTAAGCATATTGTGAAGTCTGTCGCAAAGTTTTATAACTAAAACTCTTACGTCCTTGATTGATGCAAGTAGAATTTTTCTAAAACTTAAAGCCGATGTTATCAGTTTTTCGTTGGAATATGAGGGGATTAGACTTTCATCGCGAATTTCGACGATCTTCGTAAGTCCCTCCACAAGCGTAGCCACATCATCTCCAAAACTATTCTTAATCTCATCTATGGTAACCGGAGTATCCTCTACCACATCATGCAACAGCGAAGCTATTACCATAGTTTCATCTTGAGAGATATAAGCAACGATTGCAGCAACCAATATAGGATGAACCACATATGGTTCACCGCTCTTTCTATATTGGCCTTTGTGGGAATTTATAGCGAAGTTTAGAGCAAATTCTACTTTAGGATTTTTTTTTATAGTGCCAAAAAGTATATTTTTGGCTTCTTCAATATCATGGCACTCTTTAATCTTCTCGATAAATTTTTTCATAGATAAAAAACTTTTGCTTATCTATCATATCTCTCAATATCAATTTTTATCAAACCTTCAGCTATCTCCATAATAGCAATATCCGTATATTTTGTCTTTTTTATATCTACGTTCACAAGCGGCTCGGCGCCCAATGCAAGTTCATTGGCTCTTTTTGCCACAACTACAGATAAAAGATATCTGTCAAAGTTTACTCTCTCCAAAGCTTTTGCGGCAACTTTTTCCAATCTCATTTATTCTCCTTTTAATTTAGTAAGTATAGTCATCTTAAGTAGGTTAACAATTTAACAAAAGAGGATTTCTCTCTTTTAACCACGCCCATATTTAACTATTTGTAACTATAGAAGCTTTTGAAAAATCCCCGTTGATAATGTTTAAAAGATTTCCTTTCTCAAACATATTGCACACTACAATAGGAAGAGAGTTATCTTTAGCTAAAGCGATTGCGGTATCGTCCATTACTTTTATATTGTCATTCATCGCATCTTCATAAGTGAGTCTATCAAGTTTTTTAGCATCAGCAAATTTGTTAGGGTCCTTATCATAAACGCCATCAACCTTGGTCGCTTTTATGATCATCTGCGCTCCTATCTCTATGGCGCGTAGGGTAGCCGCAGTATCGGTAGTAAAAAAGGGGTTCCCGGTTCCAGACGCAAATATCACAACTCTGCCTTTTTCAAGGTGTCTTACGGCACGTCTAACTATAAAAGGCTCGCAAATCTCTTCCATCTTAATCGCACTTTGCACTCTAACTTTTATCCCGTTATATTCTAAAGCCTCTTGCAAAGCAACAGCGTTAATCACAGTAGCGAGCATTCCCATGTAGTCGCCGGAAGATCTTTTTATAATACCTTCTTTAGCAGCGCTTACTCCTCTTATGATATTTCCGCCGCCAACAACCAATCCCACTTCGATCTCGTTTTCGACTAAACTCTTTATTTCAGAAGCTATAAATTTTAATATTGAAGTATCTATACCGTAACCATTTTCTGATGCAAGCGCCTCGCCGGAGAATTTTACAAGAACTCTTTTACCCATTGCTTACCTCTGTTTTTTGTTTGCCAATTTTACTTAAAAACTCTTTAGGAATTCATTAGAATAAGAGGTTAAAAAGTTTACTTGACTCTTATAAGTTCAAGAGGGTTTATATGGTATCTGTTTTTCGTAACTTCAAAAGTGAGTTTATTGTTGACTCTACCTATAACATACCCTTTTTTGACTTTTTTGCCTTTTTTGATAGTAGGGGCGATTTTGTCAATATGCGCATATATAGTATACAAACCGCCTTTGTGCTTGATAATGATAACATTATTTAGATGTGGAGTTTTTTTGGCTAAAATCACTTTTCCGTTTAAAACATTTTTTACTTTTGCGTTTGGTTCTAAAGGTTTTAGCTCTATAGACTCATTAAAAATTTTTATTTTATATATCGGATCGACATATTTCCCATATCTCTTTGTTATAACAAATTTGTCCAATGGAGGTATCGTTTTTGGACCTCTATATCTTATCGTTTTGACACTTTGATAAGAGCTGCCTAAATTTCTCACTTTCACGCTATTTTGCTCGCTCTTTTTAGCGACTTTGCTTTTTTCCTCTTTTAAGATTTGAAGCCTATTTAATGTGGCTCTTAAGCTTTTTTGCTCTCTCAAAAGAGTATCAAGCGCTTTTTTATAATCTTTTTTCTTTTTTTTCAGGCTCTTTAGTGATTTCTCTTTTTTGTTTTTGAGACTTATTAATTCTTTTCTTTTTTTATCTAGACTTTCTATCTCTTTTTGAAGTTCAGATATTTTAGTCTGCTCTTTTTCTAAAAGTTTTTTTGTACTGTTATATATGCTTCCTATCTTTAATATCTTATTTTTTTCACTCTTTTGGATCGATTTTAAAAGCTCCTCATTTATTACGTCTTCTAAATTTTTATTGTCTAAGTTTTGAGATATTAACGATTTTGAAAAATATTTAGCTATTAATAAGGTTAACTGCTCTTTCAAACTCTCTTGTTTTTTTATCAGCTCTTTCTCACTCTTTTGTATATCTTGCAATCTCTTTTTGCTCTCTTTATAAAACTCTTCTTTCTCCTTTAACTCCTTTGTAAGTTCTGTGAGTTTTTTTTCTATTTTTTGCAACTCATTTTGATTTTTTCTTATCTCTTTTGCTATTTTGTCGAGCTTTGTATTTAAACCGCTTATATTTTTCTCTTTTCTTTGAAGCTCTTTTTTTGAGTAGTATATCTTTTTATCAATATCGCTTTTTGCATATAAAGATAAAAGAGAGAAAAAAATAGCAAAAATAGTTTTGAAAATCATTCCTTCACTTGCCTTATAGAAACGAAAATTACGCTAAAAAGCGTTAAGAAAAGTCCCAATCCAACTAAAAAAACTGAGTCGTTCAACAGATAAGAAGAGTCAAAACCAAAATTGATCTCGCCTATTAGATTTTGTAAAATATTTGAATTTAACAGATAGTAGAAGACTCCATATACGCTCGCAACACTTAGTATCGTATCGATTATGGCTAGTCTTATCAAGACGCCGCTTCTCATCCAAAGTGGCGCTCCAAAAAGCTCCATTATATACATTCGCTCTTTATGCTCCAAATACCAAACCTGCATCTGTTTCAAAATCAGCAAAAAACTTATTGTAGCAATAATCCCCATAAAAATCTTCGAAATCTGTTTTAACACTATCAAAAGAGTATATATTTTAGTGTGAGATTTGGAAAAAGTTTCCACTCTTTCAACCCCGTCGACTCTTTTTAATCGCTCTTTGATACTTTTTAACTCTTTTGATGAGGGAAAATGTTCCAACTTTACCTTGTAAAATTTTGGCAAAAATGTTTTTAACGCCTCAATATCGATAGATATATTATCTTTTTGAAGTCTATCTATTATAAATTTTGGATCAATTTTCTCAAGAGTTGATAAATCTACATATGAACTTACATCTTCGCTTTTAATGTCTTTATTCGCAACTAGCAAAATCGTATAATCGTCTCTTAAGTTATTCTCATAGCTTTTTATAACTCTATCTAATATCACGTAAAATTCGATTGCAAAAAATATAGAAAAAAGCGGTATAATCAAAGATAGATGATTTTTAAGAGATTTCATAAACGGTACCGTCCTCGATATGGAAATGTTTGAAATTAATATGAAGCTGAGAAGGGATGTGATGCGTAACTACCACGACTGTAGTTCCTAACTGTTCATTCGCCCCAACAAGAAGATTCCAAATCAGGTTGGATGAGTAATCGTCTAGATTACCGGTTGGCTCATCGGCGAGAATGATAACCGGATTATGCGCTAGAGCCCTTGCCATCGCTACTCTTTGTTGTTCTCCTCCGCTAAGTTCCAAAGGATATTTGTCGGCTTTGTTTGATAGTTTTACATGTTTTAAAAGCTTTTTAGTCTGATTTTCGCAAACCTCTTTTGAGTATCCTGCTATCAAAAGAGGCAGCATTACATTTTTTTTAACGCTCCACTCATTTATGAGTTTATAATCTTGAAAAATTATCCCTAAATATTTTCTCAAAAAACTAAGTTTCGACTTTTTTATGTTATGAAGTTCAACGCCGCCTATAATCAACTCTCCTCTAAGCGGTTTAAGCGCCCCGTAAAAAGATTTTATGAGAGTAGATTTTCCGCTTCCGCTTGGACCCGTTATAAAAACGAAACTTCCGCTCTCTATACTAAAACTGCTGTTTTTTATAACCGGTTCATCTTTTTTGTATGCCAGCGTCAAATCTTCCGCTACTATAACTTTATTTGCCATGCAACAACTCTTCTATCTTTTTGTGAGCCTTGATATTTGCTTTTGACAAAACAGGTTTTTTTGAAAAATATGATCCATTTTTGCCCTCTATCAATATATATTTATGCTCCGGTCTGTCAAAATTTCCAAAAGATAGTCTCAACAATATTCTCTTTTCATCGATTTTATAAACTCTCTCGAAATGGACAAAATAGTCCTCGAAAACTTGCGGTTTACTGTCAAAAATTTTTATGATTTTTTCTATATCAAACTCTTTCTCAAAGTCAAAGCCAAAACTTATCTTTATAGGCGTCGATTCTTCTAGATTTATCATTCTTATATCGTATATATCTTTTTGCAATCTTCTCCATCTATCTTCATACTTGCTAGTTATTGGAGGCTCAATATTTTTCGTTACTTCCAATCTGACTCTGTTTTGTTCCAAAAAGAGCTCCAAAGAGTAGTCAAAATAGTTTTTACTATCTGTTCTAAGTTCTAAAACTCCTCCAACTTTCAAAACTCTTTTTGCCTCTTGGATAAACTTTTTTGATATTACTCTTCTATGAGGCTTTTTGTCCCAAGGAACCGGAAAATGAACAAAAATTTTGCCCACCAAGTTTGAGGGGACAAACTCTAAAAATAGTCTTGCGTCATAATCTATGATATAAAGATTTTCAAGTTTTTGGATCTCTATCTGTTTTAAAACCTGCTCTATAGAGGGTCTATGTATCTCAATCCCTATAAAAAGAGTGTCGGGATTGTTTTTAGCCTGATATAGAAGATGCCTTCCGCTTCCAAAACCTATCTCTATCCAAACCTCTCTATCTTTTGGAAAATTATCAGCAAAAAACTCTATTGTTTTTAGAAACTCCTCGCTCTTTTTAAGATGTCTGTCGCTAATTTGAGATATGTTGGTTCTAATAACGTCGCATTCGGCAAGTTCGCAAAAGTTTTTAAGAGCTTTTTTGACTACCGTCGTAGGAGAAAGTCTAGTAACTTTATCGCTTTTTATAACGGTTTCTCCTCTTTTATTCTCTTTTAAAGTAATTAAAAAGGGAGTCTTTTCGTAAAATGCTCCTACTAGTTTCTCTTTTGCGTTTATCAAAGGCTCTGCGAACCATAAAAAATCAAACTTCTCTTTTTTAACGGGTACGGTAAACCTTTTATAATCTTTTACTACTATATGAGGCATATCTTACTTTTTTATATAGATCTCAACCTCTTCCGAAGGCTTCGAAATTATACCGTATCTATCGACGGCATATATTGTATAGGTGTATTTTACGTTCGGAACGATAGATTTATCTATAAAAGTAGTATTTTTTATATTTTTATATTTATACTCTTTTGAATTAAAAAAACCTTGCTTTTCTATCTTAACGACCATATAACTAACCGCTCTATCATCTCTTGGATGCCATTTTATAACAACAGAGTTTGCGTTTATGTTAGATGAGATTATCACCGGCGCTTCCGGTTTAGGAAGCGTAGAGCCCATAACTGGAGTATCTTGTTTAAAACTCTCTAATCCATCTTTATCTACGGCCGTCACTTTATAAAACTTAACTGCCCCGTCTTCACCGATTATATCGGTATATTTAGTATTTTTAACTTTTGCATGTAGCGTGAAAAATAGATTGGAAACCGAACTTCTGTAAACATTATAATGGCTTATATCGGATTCTGGATTTTTTTTCCAACTAACTACTATTTTCTTTGGTAAATCGGTAGTAGCTTTTAAATCTTTCACAATCTTTGGTCTAGGCTTTGTAAAAGCTTTAACGACTTTGCTAGGAGTTGACACGATACCGTCATAAGTTTTTACTCTAACTCTGTAAAAATATAAATGATTATCTTTTAGTCCTTTATCTATATATTCTGCTTGAAGCCTACCTTTTACCGTAGCTATCTTTTTCCACTCACGATTATCAGGCTCGCTTCTTTCTACAATATACTCTTTTACTCTAGGATTTGGATGGGGTCTCCAGATAATTTTCACTCTTCTTGGAAGATTGCTGATAGCTTCTATGAAACTAACAGACTCGATCAAAGGCAGAGTCTTTATCTTTACAACATCACTTGGAACCGATTCGCGTCCATCTTCGTCATAAGTCGACATTCTATAAAAATATAGAGTATTAGGTTTTAGCCCGTTATCCACGTAATGTGAAGTAAACCTATCTTCTATAACGGCAACTCTTTTTAATTTAGCGGAGTTTTGCGAACTTCTATATAGATAATACCCTTCGACTCGTTCATCATATACAGGAGTCCACTCAAAAGCAACGCTTGTAATATCGGCGATAACTCTAATCTCTTGAACTTTCGGCAAAGTCGTATCAATCTTTGGTTTTTGACTTATACTCGGCTGTTTTGCACAACCGCTAAGAAACAAAATCAAAAAGCCTATCAAACTTATCAGGTAATATTTTCTCATCTATTTTCCCCCAATCATATCTTTTTTTTAAATACTGACTCATATCTTCAGGCAAAGGAGCCACAAACTTTATCTCTTTCTTGTATCTTGGATGAATAAGATAAAGTATATAAGCGTGCAAAAAAACCCTCTTTATTTTAGCATTTTGGCTCTTAAAACCGTATAAACTATCGCCGAGTATATATCTTCCTATCGCATTTAGATGAACTCTTATCTGATGAGTTCTTCCGGTGAAAAGTTTTGCGCCTACAAGTTCTGTTTTTCCATCTAGGCTCTCTTCTATTTTGGTAAAAGCTGTTTTTGCGTATCTGCCACCGGATATTACGGTCATTTTCAGTCTATTTTTAGGATTTCTTGCAATCTCTTTTTCAACTATTGTATTCTCTTTCAAAGGAGGCTCTATGATAGCAAGATAATATCTTCCCATACTCTTGTTTTGAAGCTGATTTGACAAAAACTTATGAGACTCATTGTTTTTTGCCACAACCATCAAACCGCTTGTCTCTTTATCTAATCTATGCACTATTCCGTGTCTCTCTTCGCCGGCTATTGTAGATAAAGAGACTCCCTTTTTTTTAAGCCAATCCACTACTGTAGCCTCTTTTACGCTAGGAGCGGGATGAACGGTTATGCCGCTAGGCTTATTCAAAACTAAAATATCATCGTCTTCAAAAATCACTTCTATATCAAATTCTACTTTAACAGGTTCACTCTTTTGCATATCTGGAAAGCAGATATCTACCAAATCGCTCTTTTTAAGTTTAAAACCGGCTTTTTTCACCTCTTTTTTATTTATTTTTACATAACCTTTCTTTATCAAAGACTCTATTTGGTTTCTAGATACCTGAAAATATTTAGCCAAAAATTTATCTAACCTCTCCTCTTTATCGACAACTATTTTTTCATTCATAGAAACAAAACCTCTTTTACTTGATATAATTTTATATATTTTTATCAGGAAAAATAATGAGACTAATGATAGATAGACGAATAATAACACATTTTGATTTTATTTTGATACTTTTAATTATCCCTATCGTTGCAATCTCCTTCTCCCTTATCTCAGAAATAGACCCACTGCTTTCAAAAAAACAGCTAGTTTATATATCTGTAGGGATCGGAGCATTTATAGTTTTTTTTCTCACTCCTCTTAGAGAGTACAAATGGCTTATCCCTACCATATACTGGATCAATATAGCTCTTCTTATAAGTGTGGATATTTTCGGCGTTAGCAAACTTGGAGCACAAAGATGGTTGGAGCTGCCCTTCGTTCACTTTACAATCCAACCTTCGGAAATCTTCAAACCGGCTTTTATTTTGATGTTAGCATACCTTATACAAGAAAATCCTCCACCAAAAAGTGGTTACGGATGGAAAGAGTTTTTTAAAATCTCCTTTTACATACTTTTACCTTTTATACTTATTGCCAAAGAGCCGGATTTGGGTACTGCTTTGATACTGCTTATCATTGGATACGGCGTACTTTTCATAATAGGAGTAAACTGGAAAATTTGGGCTACAATCACTATCTTTTTAGCTATTTTTACTCCTATATCTTACAAATATCTTTTACACGATTATCAAAAAAAGAGGATTCACGACTTCTTAAGCGAAAAGCCTAGTTACCATGTAAAGCAATCCATAATAGCTATTGGTTCTGGAGGACTTACCGGAAAAGAGAAAGATGAAGCTACTCAAACTCAACTAAAATTTTTACCTATAGCCTCTAGCGATTTTATTTTTGCCTATTACGTAGAAAGGTATGGATTTTTCGGAGCGCTTTTTTTAGTTCTTTTATATGCACTTTTGATTATCCACATTCTTAGTCTAAACTATAAACTAAAAGGGGACTATTTTACACAAGTTGTAGCAACTAGCATCGCTCTTTTACTTTTTATGTATATGAGCGTAAATATAGCTATGACTATAGGACTAGCCCCTGTAGTCGGAGTACCGCTTCCTCTTTTTAGTTACGGAGGGAGCAGTTTTGTAAATTTTATGATCTTATTTGGGATTTTGGAACATCTACTTGCATTTCGTTTTAATTTTTTGTATAATTCCACCCGTGCTTGATTAAGAGCTTCGGGCTCGTAGCTCAGTTGGTTAGAGCAACCGGCTCGTCCGAGGAGCAAAGCGACGACAACCCCACAAGAATGTTCGGTGGGCTCGTAGCTCAGTTGGTTAGAGCAACCGGCTCATAACCGGTTGGTCGCAGGTTCGAGTCCTGCCGAGCCCACCGAGCATTCTGAGGACAAAACAGGGTTGGTCGTAGATTCGAGTCCTGCCGAGCCCGCCATTTTATAATATCAACTCTCACCAAAAACCCTTAAAAAGCCCCAAAATTGGAGGCGCTTATAGACGTCATCTCTTCCATCAAACTCTATAAAAAAAGCTCTTTAGCAATTCTTTCTGACAATGGCAGTGAATTCAAAAAAGAATTTGATGCTTTAATAGAACAAAAAGGCCTTACCCACTACTGGAAATCCTGCGAAACCCTAAAATGAATGCCAACAATGAACGTTTCAATAGAACTATTCAAGAACAATTTATTGACTATTATGAAGACCTACTCTTTACAGATATTAACGAATTTAACAAAAAACTTGCTAATTGGCTCGTCGATTACAATACCAAAATACCACACTATTCACTTAATTTTAAATCTCCGGTAAAATACCTTCTTGAATATCATAATG
>JALWIX010000066.1 GCA_027082175.1 Campylobacterales bacterium | reverse complement strand
TGCCTTTTTGATCTTTTTCTCTTGTCATCAAATCAAGAACCGTTTCGGTATAAAATCTAGTTTCATCAGTAGTTGGACCACCAGAATATTCGCCGTAATTTGCCAAATCTTCAACGCCGCCAGCAAGGTCAGCTATGGTATCGGCATAGACTACAGAAGCGCCACCGCCTGCAACTAAAGTCCAGATTCTACCTTTAGGATTTAAAACAGTAAGCTTGAGTGAAGCGCCGCTTTTTGCATCAGCTTCTGCAATAGCCTCTTCTTCAGGAGTTTTTTCTTCCATACCAAAAGGCGTAGGAAACTCTATGTCTCCCCAGATATCTTTCATCATAAATCCGGCCGTATCATCAAGTCTTGCCACAAGGTCAAGAAGATAAACATTGTCGCCAACAATCACAACAGGGTTTATTTCAAGATACGCAAAATTCAACTCTTTAAAAAATTTATAAAAACCTACTGCAAAATTTGCATAAACATCTTTTTTGTCTGAAGGGATATCAGAAGGAATATTATCTTTTATTATCTTTTCAATTTCTTCATCCGAAGCATCTATCGGTATTTTGACCTCAACAACTTTATCCCAGTTCTCTTCAACTTCTACGCCGCCATGAGCGCTCATATAAAGAACATCATAGTTTTCATCCAAAGTAGTAGCAGCAATATAATACTCCTCATCTTCAGAGTGTGGAGTAAAAGGCTCAACTATAAAGTGTGTCAAAACACCTTTTTGTCCACTTAATAGAGTGGTTTCGGCACTTCTCTTTTCATCTATCCATTTTGCTGCATCTTCTAAAGTTACGTCTCCAGGTTTGTTAACTTTAAAAAGAACTAGATTGTTTTTCCCTCTTTTTCCAAAAAGCATATCAGGTTTCGCAACTAACGCCTTTTCTTTTAGCCATTTATACTCAGGCTCTTGGGCAATTTTAAGAAGCTCTTCGCCACTTCTTACCAATACTGATTCGAATGGATATTTTAAAGGGGCAAAATATTTGTCCCAGTTTTTAGCAAAAAGTCTTTTGCCATCATATTCACGTATCGCTCTTTGAGCCATTCCATCTCCTTTAATAGTGTATAGTGCGTAAGCTCGTAGTGCATAGTGTATAGTCTTAAAACTACACACTACACACTACGAACTACTCACTCATTTTGTGCAATTGTAACATTCCTAAAAATATAAAGATATAAAAACAACAAATGAAAAAAAGAAACTTTACTTATTGTTTATTTTTGAAACATAATAGTTTCTCAAGATAATATTTTTGTATCGAATCGAAACTTTTTTACTAAAGGGGTAAATTTTTCTTTCGCTCAATAGATAATCTTCGCATCTATTGATACCGTAAAATTTAAGCTGATTTTGTAGTTTAGTATCGTAGGTTTTTACACACTCAATCCCCATTGTTTTTAGTTTATTGGCAAGCTCTTTAGATATATGAAAATTGTAAGCAAAATGTTTTTTAGGATTTTCCAAAAGAGTATAAAGAGGTTTATTAAATATCAATACTATATCGTTTAATACTAAACTACCAACTACGACAAAAAATAATATTTTATGTTTTTTTCTATATTCACGCACCCTTACTCTATAACTTGATAGAAATTCTCTTACCATAAAGATTACGCCGATCAAAACAAACGGCGCAAAATCTTCAAAACTTATTTTTTGTCTAAAGGAAAGAAGAAGAGAAAAAATAAAAGCTATAAAAGAGATAAACCAGATAATATCTCTTTTACCTTTTATCAAAATCCTATATATTGCGTAAAAGAAGTATATGAAAACAAACGGTGAAAAGATAGCTGAATAGATGGCAAAAGTATCTAAAAAGTAGTTTTTTGGTTTTCCGCTAACATCAAAACCAAAAATATACATAGAAAACGCAAAAAAGACCAAGGACAAGATTAAGGTTAAATTATCTTTTTTATATATGGAATAAAAAAAGAGAGCCAAAAAGAATATAGCAAATGAATTATCAATAAATAGCATTATAGGAAAAAGCGCATAAGCTTTTTTATCAAACTTTATATAAAAATATAAAAACAGAAGTGTAAAAAATATAACTAAAGGAGCTTCATTAACAACTAAAGATGAGCTTATAAAACCGGGCAGTATCGAAAATATAGTTGAAGCTAAAAAAGCGTCTTGCTCTTTTTTTAAAACTTTAGTGGATATATCAAAAAAAAGCAATATATTCGCTATGTTTGTAGTAATAAAAAATAGCCTTAAAGAGAGATCATTTTGTCCAAATATCGAGCAGATAAAATTTGTAATATAGTGTAAAAGATAGCTCTCTTCATAAAAGATAAGAGCCTCTTTTGGTGAAATCGATAAAGTTGAGGAAAGATACGCCAAAACAAAAAAGTAAAACAGAAGATATGTATATAAAATATATTTATATCTCATAATTTTAGAAAATTGTCTATTATTTTATGACCATATTGACTCATTATCGATTCAGGATGAAATTGAACTCCGTAAATAGGTCTATCTTTTATCTGCAATGCCATAATCTCCTTATCATCTTTGCTATATGCAGTAACTTCTATTTCTGCAGGAAGTTCATCCTGTTTTACTACTAAAGAGTGATATCTTGTAGCTATAAATTCATTTGGGATATTACTAAATATAGGAGTATCTTTTACAACTTCAATCATAGAAGTTTTTCCATGCATCATATTTTTGGCTCTTATAATCTCTGCACCAAAAGCTTCAGCGATAGCTTGATGACCTAAACATATTCCAAAAATAGGTTTTTTATCTTTAAAATATTTTATAACATCCAAACTTATTCCTGCCTCTTTTGGAGTTGCAGGACCGGGAGAGATGATAATCTTTTCAGGATTTAATATCTCTATCTCCTCAATTTTCATCTCATCATTTCTAATAACCTTCAAATCGGCACCCAACTCTAGACAATATTGAACTATATTGTAAGTAAAACTGTCATAGTTGTCTATCATCAAAATCATCTTAAACCTTTAAATCAGTTGTCCAAAAAAAATCTATCCAATCTTGGGCGTATTTTACAAAAAAATCCGGTTTAAAATCTGCACTCTTTTTATAAAAAATGGCAGCCGTTTTTATATCTGTTTTTGGATATCTATCCTTAATCGTTTTTACGACCTCTCTCATTGTTTCGCCACTGTCTATTATATCATCTACTATCAAAATTTTTTTGCTTCTACGTAAATTTGGAAGATTATAAATCATAACATTTTCTAGTTTTTTAGTATCTTCATAACCTATGGAGTTTATTGTATATACGTCTCTTATGCCAAAGTACTCTCCTAGCATATGAGCTATACTCATACCCCCTCTTGCAATCGCAATAATCGTATCAAAATCGAAATCTATACTTTTTGCCAATTCTTTCAAATCTTCTCTAAACTCCTCATATGGATAATAGACTTTTTTCATTACCATACTTTCAGTTCATTATAAAGACTATCTCTCTCAACGGGTATAAAACCGCTATCTTTTATAAGATGAACAAACTCCTCCAAAGGCATACCGTATCTGCTAGAAGCCCCGGCTGCGCTTTGAATAGCCTCTCTTTCTATCGTTCCGTCTAAATCGTCCGCCCCAAACTCTTGAGCTATTAAGGCTAGATTTATCGTTGAAGTTGCCCAATAAGCTTTTATATGAGCAATATTGTCTAAAACTAATCTAGAGATAGCTATAGTTTTAAGATACTCCTGTCCAGTTACAAAATCTTTCACATTCAGATAATTGTTTTCTTTTTGATATATAAGTGGAATAAAACAGTTAAAACCTCCGGTCTCATCTTGTAGGTTTCTTAGTCTTATCATATGCTCAATTCTGTGCTCTCTTTTTTCCACATGCCCAAAAAGCATAGTAGCATTACTTTTTCTTCCTCTTTGGTGCCAAAGTTTGTGAATTTCAAGCCATTCATCAGAGCTAACTTTTCCTTTGCAGATATAACTTCTTACCTCTTCATCAAATATTTCCGCACCGCCGCCTGGCATACTGTCAACACCGTTTTCAATCATCATATCTATCATCTCTTCATATGTGTAACCATACTCTTTAGCTAAAAAATTTATTTCAGCCGCGGTAAGCGCTTTTACGTGTATATGCGGAAAGGTCGCTTTTATCTTTTTAAATATCCCCATGTACCACTCAAGACCGGCTTTGTCGTTGTGAGCGGAAACTATATGAACCTCTTTAACTCCTCTTTTGCTAGCCTCCTCTACTATAGAAAGAATCTCTTCATGACTCATAGTATAGGGGTTTGGATTTTTTCTGTTTGCGCTAAAAGCGCAAAATTTGCAGATATCTTTACAAATATTTGTAGGATTTATATGACGATTGATATTGAAAAAGCTCTTTTTACCGTAAAGTTTTTCTCTTTTTTTAAAAGCATATTTTCCAAGAGTAAAAATATCTAGTTCATAAAGTTTTATGCTATCTTCATATTCTAATCTTTCTCCGCTTTCTAGCTTTTCTATAATATCCATTCTTTTCCTTTATAACTGCTTGCCTGATAGCTCGTATGCATTAGCGCAATTATACAAAAAAAGAGTATAATTTTGAAAAACTTCAAAAAGGTCTAAAGAGAATGGATCTAAAACTAAAAATTGAAGAACTGTTAAATCAAAACGCCTCGGAGCTAGAGATATCAAAAACGCTAAGAGAGTATATAAAAAACTATTTTAAAACTTTAGATAAACTTTTCGAAAAGAGCCAAGGCAAGGATTTTCTAGTAAAACACACAAAATATATCGACTCCATTATACTCTCTATCTATAAAGTAGCAATTAGAAAAATGTTTGGACTCTACACGCCTATGAGCAACTCTGTTCCTATTGCTTTGATAGCTCTTGGTAGTTACGGTAGAGAGCAGATGGCACCCTACTCAGATATTGATCTGATGATAGTTTATGAAGATATAGAAGGCTATAACGTAAAAGCTCTCATTGAAAAGATTTTATACATAATTTGGGATACAAAACTAAAACTTGGTCATAGAGTTCACAAGCTTAACGAGCTTTTAGAGGTTTCAAGAGAAGATGATACTATAAAAACCGCTTTAATAGAGTCTAGATTTATATGTGGTTCAAAATATCTTTGGTTTAAAGTAGAAAATGAATTAAACAGGATAAGACACGATAACCAAAAAGAGTTTATTTTCGAAAAATTAAAAGAGGCTCAAAAAAGAAGAGAAAAGTACCCTATCTCTATGGAGCCTAACATAAAAGAGGGTGTCGGCTCTTTAAGAGACGCTAATCTTCTTTTTTGGATAGCCAATATACTATATGGCGTTAAAACATTAAAGGACCTATCTGGAAAGCTTTTTAGCGATGAAGAGTATAAAGAGTTCAGAATAGCGCTTGAGTGGATATTTCGTATAAGAGCCGCCCTTCATCTTTGCGCAAAGAAAAAAGAGGATAGACTGCTTTTGCAATATATTCCTGACGTTGCGAAAAAATTGTCCATTAAAAGCAAAAATGAAAAAAAAGCTCAACAGATTCTGGTCTCAAGAACTTTACAGGCTCTTCATACAATCGACTCTTTTGCGCAGATGTTTTCCAAAAAGATGATAAGAAAATTTCTTTTTAAGCCTAAAAACATATCTCTTCTCAGAAAAAAGAGAGTTAACAAAAATCTTTATATATGCAATAACAAAATCTACTCCTCATTTTATACCAAAGATATAGCTTTAAAAGATTTTTTAGCGCTCTTGGAGTTTTTCAATTTTAAGGAGTATGATCCTAGCTTTATTCATTTTACAAAAAGTGTTAGATACTCAAAAAATCTCGATAAAAAAAGCAGAGCATTTATAAAAAGACTTTTTTTCAAAGAAAATCTTTATCCCATTTTGAAACTTCTTTACGATTCAGGTCTTTTGCCAGTAGTTATACCTCCATTAAAAAAAGTTATGTTTTTGCCGCAGTTTGACGGATATCACCACTATCCTGTAGATATACATTTACTATATACTATAAAGTATCTTGAAAATATAGAAGACGATTTTATAAAAGAGATATACGAAAAACTTACAAAAACTGAAAAAGCCCTCTTAAAACTTGCGGCGTTTTTACACGATGCGGGCAAAGGAAGAGTTCAAGATCACAGCGAAGTTGGAGCGAAACTTTTTAGGGTTTTTGCAAAAAAAATAGGATTCAGCGATGAAATGACAGAACTTGGAAGCCTTTTGATAAAACATCATGTTTCTATGAGCAATACCGCTTATAGAGAAGATATTTACAACGAAAAAACACTATTTTCGTTCACGGCTAAACTAAAAACAAAAAAAGCTTTAGACCTACTCTACATTCTTACATATGCGGATATCAACGCTGTTGGTAAAGAGATATATACCTCCTACAATGCAAGACTACTTAAAGAGCTTTATTTAATGGCTAGCGAGACATTTGAGAAAAAAGAGATTTTGGAAGAGAGCGCAAAGAGATTAAAAAAAGAAGCAGCTTTGAAAAGAAACCAAAAATTTTTGAATCTTCCTAAGATTTTGCAAAAAAAGATACTATCTATAGAATCAAATCTCTTTTTTATAAAACATAAAGTTGACGAGATTATAGATATATCGTTAATGGCCTTTCAAACAGAAGATTATCAATATAAAATAAAAAATGGTGATTACCTAATTATTGAAATAATAAGAAAAGTACCTTTAAATCTAGGTTTTCTTCTAGGAAAACTAAGCTTTTTAGATGTGGCCTCTATGGAGGTTTTTAAACTATTTGACGATATTAAATATTTCAAAATAGAATTTTTAGAAAAAGTGGACGAAGAAAATCTAGGTTTGATACAAAAAATAGTAAAAGACTCTTTCGACATGACTAGAAAGATAACCCTTAAAAGACCGGAAATAAAGAAAGAAGATATTAAGATAAATTGTGAGCACTCCAAAACTTACGCGTCACTCTTTTTAAACGTGAAAAACCAAAAGGGTCTTCTCGCATTTATCGCAACGCTTTTTGACAAATACGGCATAGACATAGCTACCGCAAAAGTTCATACCATAAAAAATAGGGCGAGAGATCTTTTTTTAATAGAAAAGAATGGAAACTTTTGCAATAATAAAGAAGAGATTGTAAAAATTTTAACGGACGGTGAAACTTAATGTGCGGAATAGTAGGATATATCGGTAGTAATGATATAAAAAATTTTTTGCTTCAAGGCTTAAAAGAGCTTGAATATAGAGGTTACGACAGTGCTGGACTAGCTGTCATAGAAAAAGATTCGATGCAAGTTTTTAAAGCTGTAGGCAAGATAAAAAATCTCGAAGAAAAAACCAAAGATTTTAAAACAAAAGATTTTGGCATAGGCATAGCCCACACCAGATGGGCTACACACGGAAAACCGACGGAGTTAAACGCCCATCCTCATTTGGGAGAGTTTAGTTACGTAGTTCATAACGGTATTATAGAAAACTATAAAGAACTAAAAACAGAACTTGAAGAAAACGGATACGACTTTATAAGTCAGACCGATACCGAGACCATAGTCCATCTTTTTGAAGATTATTACAAAAAAAGCAAAAGCCCTTTTGAAGCGTTTGAGAAAACAGTTTCTAAACTCGATGGCGCTTACGCTATTTTACTTATAACAAAAGCGGCGCCAGATACTATATTTTTCGCTAAAAACGGCTCTCCTCTCATTATCGGAAAAAATGAAAAAAATGAGATATTTTTTGCATCTTCCGATGCTCCTTTGATAGGATATGCAAAAGAGGTCGCATATCTAGAAGATCATATTTACGGATATGCAAATAAAAAGGAAATAAAAACGTTTTTTGAAAAAGAAGAGAAAAATCTAGAATTCAAACCTTTAACGGCAAATAAAGAGCTAGCGCAAAAAGGCGGTTTTAGATTTTTCATGGAAAAAGAGATATATGAACAATCAAGAGTAATAAGCGAAACTATGATGGGTAGAGTAAAAGCAGATAAAATCGAGTTTGAAGAGATTGAGGAAGATTTTTTCAAAGAGATTGAAAATATCAAAATATGCGCCTGCGGTACAAGCTATCATGCAGGGCTTAGCGCAAGTTACCTATTTGAGAGGCTCTCAAAAATCCCAACAAACGTCGAGATTGCCAGTGAGTTTAGATATAAAGAGCCCATTTTAAGCAAAAAAACTCTTTTTATCGTTATCAGCCAAAGCGGGGAAACCGCCGATACTTTAGAAGCTCTTAAGATGGCAAAAAATGCGGGACTTAAAACTTTGGCTATCTGTAACGTTGACAACTCGTCAATCGTAAGGATGGCCGATAGAACGATTCTTACAAGAGCGGGAATAGAAAAAGGAGTAGCTAGCACTAAAGCATTTGCCACTCAAATGATGGTTTTATGGATGCTAAGTCTCTATCTTGCGCAAAAAAGAGCAACGCTAGATAGAGAGTCTATCTCAAGAGAGATAGACTCTATGCTACATATCCCAAAAGTGTTAGTGGTTGAAACCTCTTTGCATGAAAAGATAAAAAGATTATCAAAAAGATATCTTCACGGACACGGTTTTTTTTACATAGGAAGAGATATTTTCTATCCATTAGCGCTTGAGGGAGCATTGAAACTAAAAGAGATAAGTTATCTTCACGCGGAAGGATATCCTGCTGGAGAAATGAAACATGGTCCCATCGCTTTGGCTGATCCTGAACTTTTTACGATAGCTCTTATGCCCAAAAACCTACTTTATGATAAGATAAAAAGCAACGTTGAAGAGTTAAGCGCTAGAGACTCCACAATCCTTGCGATAAGCCCGTTGGAGTTTGACATAGCCGATGATTTTATTAAAATAAAAAAGCATAATCATTATATGTTAGAATATTTTGAGATGATGCTTATAATACAGCTTTTAGCTATGGAGATAGCAATAAGACTTGGAAACGATGTGGATATGCCAAGAAATCTAGCCAAAAGCGTTACCGTGGAGTAGATTATGAAAAATGTTGAAGAGTTGTTAAAAAATTTTTTAGAGCTATTAAAAAAAGAGAATAGACTCTTAATTGAGAGTTTAAGAAGCAAAGAGGCTTCAGAAGAACTTTTAGAGACTATCAAAAATAAAGAGCAAGTTTTATCTGAGATTTTATCGTTAGAAAAAAAAGATGTGGAGCCTTTTGAGAAACTGTTAATAGATATAGAAAACTTTACCCAAAGAAATAAGATACTTGCCAATGGCAATATAGAGTTTATTAACGAAGTTTTTGAAGCTATATTTGAAGAAAACAGTACAAAACAGTATACCAAAGACGGCTCTTTGGAAACAAAAAGAGAAACCATTCTAAACAAAAAAGCTTAAATACCGATAATAAAAAAAACTATAAAAGGGAAAATATGTCTCTTTTTAATTCATTATCAATATCTTCTCAAAGTTTATTGACTTTCAAAAAAGGCATAGATATAACTAATAACAACTTATATAATGCGAATACAGACGGCTATGGGAGGGTTGAGGCAAAGTTTTCCAATTTTCCTACATCAGGAGTATATCTACAATCAGCACAAAGAATTTACGATAATAAACTTTTTTCTAGGATCATTAATACCAACCAAGAGCAAAACTATTATCAAACTCAAAGCGATTATTTATACGAGATAAACAATATTTTTAACGATATACAAGGAAGCGGTTTTGGAGAAGCGTTGGATACTTTTTTCGAGTCTATGAATGATATTATCACAAATCCAGACGACTTAGCGGCAAGATCATCATTTATTAACGAAAGTAAAAATTTAGTAGGAAGAATCAAAGAGAGTTACGCTTCTCTTGAAAATTTAAAAAATGACAACTCGCTATTGATCAAAGATTATACTGAAAAGGTAAACCAAATAACATCAGATTTGGCCAATGTTAACGAAAATATAAGAGTTTTTCAAAATAGTGAAGATAAATTGAACCAATATTTAGACGAAAGAGATAGATTACTAAAAGAATTAAGCGGCTATATCGATATAGACGTTCAATTTAACAGCGATAACACTGTTAAAGTCACTACAGCAAAAGGATATGCGCTGGTTGATTATAACAACTCCATATCGTTATCATCAACAACTTCAACTACAACCGTATCAAACTCATTTATCGTACCTACTACCAATACGATATCTTCACCACAAGAGGTTATTTCAACCGATACCGGCACCTTGACAATTAATTATAAATATGGAGAAGAAGATAGAAGTTTTTCAATAGATTATCAAAACATGAGTTTAGAAGATATTGCCGCAAAAATAAACAATAGTTCCGATCTTAAGGCCGATATAGTTAATATCGGTAGCGGTGATACTCCAAATTATCAACTAATAGTCTCAACAAAAAACAATAGCGATTTTTCAAACTATATAACGTCCGTTACGGATAGCGCAACGGCTTTTGATACGGCTAACGCAAAAGAGACGCAAAAACAAAATTTTGAATTGACTAAAGTAAAAGTTGGAGGAGTAGACTTAACTCAGGAATTTAGTAACGGTAAAATCGGTGCGCTTTTAAAAAACGAACAGACTATTCTCAACAGTATGTATCAATTAAACAGCTTTACGCAAAATTTTGCCAATCAGGTAAATTCTATCCATAGACTCGGTTATAATCTAAATGCGCAAGACGCCGCAAGCGGAACAGGAGTTAGTCTATTTAAAAATGAAAACGATAGTATAAACGGAGATTTATACGGGATTAACGCCTCCAATATAACGCTTAACGTAGAAAATCCGGAAGAGATTGCGGCGGCAAAGGGTTTTGAATATATCCAATCCGATAATGAAATCATGAAAGGATTAAACTCTCTTAAGGATAGAACTTCCGTTTACGTAGAAAACGGAGAAGTAAAAAGCTACACACAACCCGCTTTTTTAGGAGAAATTAGTTTTGGAGAGTTTTACAGAAGTAAAATAGTAACGCCCGTAGCAACAGAAAAAAATTATGTGGATCAAAGATTGGAAGAGAGCAATTTTCTACTTGAAAGTTTAAACGACAAACTAAGTGAGTTAAGCGGCGTTAATATGGACGAAGAACTGATACGACTCACTCAGCTTCAAAGAAGCTATGAAGCAGCCGCCAGGGTTATCACAGTTACGGACGAACTAATACAGACAACATTAAATCTAATCAGGTAAAAAAAAATTTTTTTTTGCCGATAATATAAAAAATAAAAAAACAGAAGGTTAAAAAGATGAGAATAAGCGATCTATCGGTTTATAACAAATATTTAAAGTATGATCGCATTCAGCAAAACAGTATCCAAAAATACTCAAATCAGTTATCTTCAGGCAAAAAAATATTGATACCTTCTGACAATGCAATAGACAATACAAGATCATTACGCTTTAAATCTCTTAAAAGCGAACTCTCAGGCTATTTAAAAAATATGGATCTTGTTCAAACAAATCAAGAAGTAGCCGAAACAACCTTAAAAAATATTATGAACGCTTCGGAAGAAACGAAAATCGATATGCTTCAGCTTTTTAATCACGGCGTTTTAGATTCTGAAGATGCTCAAATTTTTAGAGACTATTTAGAAGACATAAAAGACTATATCATAAAACAAGCAAATGTAAAGATAGGAGATAAATATCTTTTTGGCGGAGTAAAAAGCCAAACTGAACCTTTCAATAGTCAAGGAATATATCAAGGCGAGTTAGCTGAAACTAGCGTTCCTATAGCAAAAAATACAGAAGTTAATAGCACTTTTAACGGAATGAACTATTTGGGAACTGTAGAAAGCGGAGTATGGAACGATACAAATAGTGACGGTATAGTTGACAATAACGAAATATCATATAAAATAGGATTAATTAAAGCAATTGACGACACTATAGCTATTATTGAAGATGGAGATTTAAGCAAATTAGACGGAAAAATCTCTAATTTAGGTTATACTTCCCTAGATTCTAACCTTATATCTACAAACGAAAATGCCGGAACACTTACAATAAGTGTGGGAGACTACTCTTTAAGCGTAGATTATGATCAAGATAACACAACAGCTACGCCAACTACTCTACAAGAACTTGTCGACGCTATAAATAACGATCCTACCAATAAAACTTCAGATGGACAAAATATCGTACGCGCATACACATTTTTAGATAAAGACGGAATTTATAGGCTGGGATTTAAACCTTACGACTCTCAACTAGACGTTAGTGTTACTGAAACAGGAGGCGGAGATATTTTAAAACATTTTGGAAATTTTGAATATATTTTAAATACTTACGATCAAGGCTATTCTGACGTTAGCAAATATAGATCAATATTAGGCTCGCAAATGAAACTAATAGATGATTTAAGAACCCAACACGAAAATTTTAATTTAAACTATAATGATCTGATCTCAAAGCTTGAAGATACGGATTTTGCAGAAGCTATCGTAGAACTTGAAAAAGCAAAAACAGCGTATGAGGCTACAATGGCTTCATTTATGCAAAACAAAGACCTTTCATTGTTAAACTATTATAAATAGTTTTAATAGTTATGTTTTCCATACTGTTGAAGAGCATATAAACTTTTTTGTTTATCTTGAATCTCTTTTTCCAGCTCTGTTTTTTTATTCTCGATAGCTCTGATTAAAGAGTCAACTAAAGATTCCAACTCTAATAACTCTTTTTTGTTACAAAAATCTATATTTTGTTCTGAAAGAACGGATTTGGCTTTTTTTAAACTCAAAGTAGCTGCAGAGGTATCAAAAGAGGAGTCTGTATTTAATGATTTTAGATCTTTTTTTAAAGCTTCTATAATTTTTTTGCAGTTCATTTATTTATACTTTTTGCAGCCTCTTTAAAACCATCATAAATAGCTGACAGTACTTCTTTGACATTTTGAACATATTCAACATTGTTTGTAAGATTCGCTTTAATCAACTCATCTACGCAAAAAGCATATATTGCATCTAAATTTTTAGCTATCTCGCCACCTTTTTCAAAGTCTAAAGATGCTCTTAATACTTCTAAAGCGCTAATTATTTTTTCTATCTCCTCTACTTTTCTTTCTAAATATCGATCTTTTATTGCCAAAGCGAGTATATTTAACTTTGACATTATCTCTTCAAAGGTTGCAAGAAGCAAATCCTCTTTTGAATCTACATTTAACTGATTATTTTGATATACTTCATAAGGGCTCATTTTTACTCCTGTTATTAATTAGTGCCGTCAGTATTGCCAGATAAATAGGCCGAAAAATTTTGAATACTTAGTTGCGTATTTTGCAATTCAGACAGATAAACGTCAAGTTTGGCATATCTAATCCTTAACGCTTCAAGCTCCTCTTGCAGCCTTTGCGTCTTTTCATTGATATCGTCTTCTAATCTTTGAGTCTGCTCTAAATATTTTGTATTTGTCAAAGTCATATTATCTGAATACGAGTTTACATATTGCTCTAAATCTCTTGAAAAATTCTCAAAAAAACTCTTAGCGTCAAAATCGCTATTGTTTAATAACTCATTAAGTTTATCGCTATTTAGAGTAAGATACCCTGTAGCGTCTTCACCTTCTCCTATGGTATCTAAGATGCCATACGGCGCTAAAGCGGAAGAGATTTTATCAAATATTGTTTTTGTAATAGTATTTAAACTTGCCTCCCCGCTTAACGGCTGCCCTTTAGCGGTTGCGTTATTGATGGTATCTTTTAGCGTGTTATAAGCTTTTATAATACTATCTAATGAGGACTCTATAGCGCTAAAATCTTGCTCTATAGTAAAAGTAGTGGCTCCTACCTCGTTAGCAGTAACAGTCACGCCAGATAAAACATCGCTAAAAGTGTCAGTAGAGTTGGTAAAAAGTATGCCGTTAATTTTTATCTGCGCATCTTGAGCAGCGACAGTTTGATAAGAATTTGCCACATCAAATCCAGTAGTATCGTCTCCGTCGCTATCGGATATGCCAACTATTTCGTTGGCTGTGCCCGTTGTATTTGACGTAACCAAAATTTTATAATCAGGAGCGGTAGTAGTGCCGTTGTTAACAATCGTAGCTTTCAAATCGGTTGAGTTATTTATCTCGTTTACTATATCGCTTAAAGATTTTCCGGTATAGTCTATATTTAACGAAGTAGCGACGCCATCTTTTTTGTAGTCTATCGTTAAAGTTCCAGAATCAGGCAATGCGGCATTTACGTCAGTGACGCTATTGGCAGGAGAGATAAGAAAAGAGCTCTCTTTAGCGGTTTGCACCACCTCTAGATCGTAACTTCCGGTTTGCGCCGTAGCGCCATCTACCGATACTGAAGCAATATCGCTATTGGTTACTTTTGCGTTTAATTTATCGTATATCGTAGAGTCTTGCAATGTTGACAGCGGAGAGGTAAAGTTTGCCAAAGCGCTTTTAATCTCAACTATTGAGGTCTGTTTAGCGATCAGTTCCTCTTGCTGAGTTTGCATCTGCTGGATAGGTATAGATTTTAACTCGGCTAGTTTTGATAAATATGCCTCATAATCAAATCCGGTATTGGTAAGTCCCGTTAAATAGATTTCTCCAGCCATTTCTTATCCTTTAAGCCTTTTTTTCAAACAGGAGGCCGGTTATCTCGTCAATATATTTGGCAATTTTCAAAATAGTTTCGGGAGGTAACTGTTTAACAACCTCTTTTGTTTCTTGATCTATGATTTTTACCACCTGAATACCGGTCTCTTTATCGGTTTCTATCTTTAACTCGGAACTATTTAACATCGATAATTTTTTTTGAAGATTATCGGCGGCTTTTTTTAAAATATCTTCCGGAATGTCCTCCATTTTTATCTCTTTTTGTTTATCAAGTTCCTTTTGATACTGCTCTTTTTTTACCTCTTTAGACTGCTCGATAGAGTTTGCCTGAGAGTTCATCTCAATAGATGCTTGAGTATTGGCAACCGCTTTGACATCCATTTTCAACTCCTAATATGCTTTTTAAAAATATTTCTTAAAAAGCATTTTTAAAAAGCATACTATATTATACCATAGGGCAAAAGCCCTATGTAGATTATCTCAATAGCTGTAAAACTTGCTGCGGCAGCTGATTGGCTTGCGCCATCATTGCCATTCCAGATTGATACAACGTTTGTTGTCTTGTAAATTCCGCCATCTCTTT
>JALWIX010000065.1 GCA_027082175.1 Campylobacterales bacterium | reverse complement strand
TATAGATATGTGCAGAAAGGCTTTAAAAGTTTTTATAACTTTTGCCGAAATATCCAAGATTAAAGATTATGCGAAAATTTTCGACAAAGATACGCTTTACGAACTTTTTGAAATCGCTAAAGATGAAAAAAGAAATCTTGAATTAAACATTACGGATATTATCTACATATTGCAAGAGTCCCAAATAACTATGAGCGCGAATGATTATATCGAACTTGCTAAAAAGGTAAAAGAGCTTTATCTTCCGGATGAGAGACTTAAACTTTTCGAACTCCTAAAAAACAGTGACGAAAAAGCGGAGGTAGGATTTATTTATACTTTATTGGATCTTGAGATGATAGATAGAGCAAAAGACGAGTTAGAAAACAGCGAAGAGAACGAATTTTTGAATTTTAAAGCCTTTTTAGAACTTAAAGAGTGTGGTAGAAACTATCCGCTAGAACTTTTTGTATAGGTTTTAGAGGCTTTTAGCTTCTAAAATCTCTTCACTCACTTCAAATTTGCTTTTAGCTTAAAAATATTTTAAAATACCTTCAAAAAAATCAGAGGAAAATAATGATTCTAGATTTTAACAAGCCTTTGTATGTCTTAGCGCCTTTAGCCGGATTTACCGATCTTCCCTTTAGAAGTGTTGTTAAAAAGTTTGGAGCGGATTTGACCGTAAGCGAGATGATAAGCTCCAACGCCTTGGTTTATGACTCAAAAAAAACCTTTAAAATGCTTGAAAAATCACCGCTAGAGGTTCCTTACGCGGTTCAGATAGCCGGAAGCGACAAAGAGATAGTCAAAGAGGCGGTACTGAAACTAAACGAAATCGACGGCATAGATATCATCGATCTAAATGCGGGATGTCCGGTTCCTAAAGTTGTTAAAAACGGTGCGGGAAGCGCTCTATTAAAAGATATGAAAAAACTTGGCGAGATTGTCGAAACTATAAGAAAGTATAGCAAAAAAGAGTATTTGAGCGTAAAAGTGAGGCTGGGATTTAGCGAAAAGATACCCGAAGATATAGCCAAGACTTGCGAAAGTGCAGGGGCGGATTTTATAACCGTTCACGGCAGAACCAGAAGCGGTTTTTTTAAAAGCGAGGTGGATTACGAGGCTATCGCTAGAGCTAAAGAGTCCGTAAAGATTCCGGTTATAGCAAACGGCGATATAGACAGTTTCGAAAAAGCGGAGTATGTTTTAAGTATAACAAAATGCGACGGCGTAATGATAGGCAGAGGCGCTATCGGTAATCCTTGGATATTTTATCAGTTAAAAAACGCTAAAGCGGATGTGAATGAGAGTATAAAAAAAGAGATAATACTCGAACACTTTGATCAAATGATAGAGTTTTACGGAGATTACGGCGCCGTAATGTTTAGAAAACATCTTCACACATACTCAAAAGGGTATAAAGGCGCCGCCAGCTTTAGAGACAAAATAAACAGAATTACCGATCCAAAAGAGATGAGAGAAGAGATAGAGAGATTTTTTTCATGAGATATATAAAGATAGAGGTTACCTCTAAAAGAAGCGCAACAAGACCTCCAAGGTTTATAGGTTCAATGGTTAGAGGCTGTTTTGGCGTATCTCTAAAAAAGATAGTTTGTATAAATCCCTCTTACGAATGTGGCGGCTGTTTTGCTAAGGATGATTGTATCTATTTTGATTTTTTCGAGAAGAAAAATCATATACACGGATTTAGACTAGATATCGAACTTGATCCTCAAAAGATCGATTTTTCTATCTATCTTTTTGAAAAAAGCTGCGATAGATACCCTTATATATTAAGCGCCGTTCATAAGATGTTTTACGATACGGGATTTGGAAAAAAGAGAGAAAAACTTCCTTTGGAGAGGATTGTTTGTAATGATACTTTGATTTTTGAAAATGGAGAGTTTTTACAGAAGAAGATTGAATCGGCTCTTTTTAGCTGTGAAACTTTTAGTAAAGATATCCGTCTATCGTTTATTACTCCGCTTCGTATAAAATATGAAAATAGACTATTGACTCAAACCCCATCTTTGCGGCATCTGATCCAGTCTATCTATAATCGCTATTTAACTATATTGGGTTTGAAGCCTCAAAAGCTCCCTTTTGAGCCAAAAGGAGTAGTTGGAAGTAGCGATATAAAGTTTTTGGAACTTCAAAGATACTCAAATAGACAAAAAACTAAAATGAATCTAGGCGGTATCATAGGCGAAATGGAGATAAAAGAGATCGATAAAGAGAGTTTTGAACTTTTAAAACTAGCTGAAATCATAGGCATTGGAAAGCAGACCGTTTTTGGTCTTGGAAAAATTAAAGTGACAGATATGGTCGCTGAAACTAAGTAAAATATAATATAAAAGATAATATAAACACAGTTTTCATTAAAGTATTATTTAAGTATTAAACAAAACTTAAAGTATCGATTTTACGGGGAACTATCTTTTTAAGAGAGGCTAAAAATGGGTTATAAAGCAAACTTTAAAAAACTGCTGTTAAACTAAAATCTCGATCTTATGGGTATTTGAAAACAAAATGTTGCCGTTACAACTAAGACCCGATTTTGAGTGAGCGAGGGTAAGCCGAAGGCTTAGAACGATAACTGCTTATCGTTTGTGCCCGAGCGAAAGCCTTGAGTATATGCGAGTTTGAATATCTTGGATTTTCGTGATGAGCATACGAAAGGCTCGTGTACCTAGAAGAAAATCTTCGCTATGAAATAGCGCAAGATTTTTGGTTAGCTCACTTTGAGGGGATTGAGTAAAATCGATACATACTTCTACAGACTTTTAGCAACTTTCGGAAAATTGCTTACTTCTAAAACCTCTTTAAACCCGGATTTTACAAATGACAAGTTTTTGGAAATCAAAATCTTTCAAATTACACCAAAAGAGAAAATGAGTAGGTAAATGGTAATGTTAATAAGATAGTCATGTTAAAAACATAATAAGAACCTACGAATTTATCAAACTTTTTCACACATCCAAAATCCGAGGTTAAAAAGATAAGCGTAACATAAATAAAATATATCTATAATATTTAAATTAAATTTTAATCAAGAAATTATAGAGACCTCTGAAAAATTAATATTAAAAAGTGCGGGTGTCGGTGTGGATGTGAGCAAAGTACCATTTTCTTATCACCCACACTCACGCCATTAAGTGAAATATGTAAATTTTCAGAGAATTCAATTATTAAAAAATTATTTTTTGTTTCATAGTAGTAAAATCGTTAATGTTAAGGTATTAATATGGCAAAAATACTTATATCTTCGTTAGGTACCGGAAATAAAAAAGAGGGTGGATACAGAAAAGCCAGGTATGAGTATGATGGTGAGATAAAAGAGTCGACTTTTATATCTAAAGCTTTATGTGAATTTTTAAATATTGACAAACTTTTTCTAGTTGGAACGAATGGCTCTATATGGGATAGTGTTTATACGGAGTTTGGAGGAGATAGCGACATTATCGAAATGAATTTATACGAGAAAATAGAGAGTGAGCGGTTAAGCGATAATGATCTGAAAATAGTTGAAGAGACGATTGAAAACTACTTAGGCTCTTTCGGATCAAAATGTTTCTTGATAGACTATGGTGTAAACGAAAACGAGCTTTGGCAAAATTTTGAGATATATCTGAAAATTCTTGAACACATAAAACAAGAAGATGAAGTATATATAGATATTTCACACTCTTTTAGATCTCTAGCGCTTATGAGCTTTTTGATGGTACAGTTTGGACATACTATAAGAGAGAAAGATTTTACGATAAAGGCTATTTTTTACGGAATGTTAGAGTATCAAAGCAAGAACGGCGGTATTACGCCTATAGTCGATCTAAAAATCTTTTACGATTTAATGGAGTGGATGAAAGCTATAGAAAACTTAACAAAATACGGTAATGCAGATAAAATAGCCGAACTTTTAGATAATAAAAATGAAAAGAATCTATTTAACAACTTTTCACTTTCACTAAGAATGGCAAATATGGCGGCTATAAAAGAGAGTGTGAGGAGTTTATCCAAAAAACTAGATATTATAGAAAAATCAAATCATAAAGTAGTTAACTTACTTGGACAAGAGGTTGTGGACTTTATAAGAAGATTGGATAAGAGTAGGGTATCTGATTTTCAGTTGGAACTTGCCGATTGGTTTTGCGAACACAAACATTATGCGCTTGGATATCTAGCGCTAGTAGAGGCAATTGTTTCGAAAATATGTGAGTTAGAGGGATTAAAAATCAAAGATAAAGAGGATAGAAATAGAGCTAAAAGCAAAATCTTTTATTTGCATAAAAAATTGGGAGAGGTTTTTAAAAGCGCAAATGATATTAGAAAAGATATCGCCCATCAGTTAGGTGAAAGAAAAAATTCTCTATTGCAGGATGCAAAAAGTCTCTCTGGATTTATAAATAAAACAAGAAAATATTTTAATGAACTAGATGAGCGTTGAGATTTTTAGCTTATTTATTAAAGTTCCAATAGAAAACATCAAAAACGTCAAAAATTGTCGTGTGGTTATTTTAAGATCTTATCAGATCTTATAGGAGGTAAAAATGTTTCACCTAAGATGCGACGAGTGTGGATTTTTGTGGAAGAGTGCAAGCGCCGATTGGTGTTGTTGTCCGGCTTGCGACAGTAAAGATATAGTAGTGGTGAAAGCTAAAAGATGAGAATGTTTCTATTTTTTTCACATAAATTAACATCCGAACAGATTGAAGATGCTAAAAAAAATCTAAAAGTTGAGAGATTTATTTATCTTCCGAAAGATTTACAACAACTCTTTTCTAACGTACCGGCGGAAAATGAGTGTTTAGAGGAGTTTAAAAAACCTTTTGAGGAGTATTTGTCGAAAAACTCTCAAAAAGGCGATTATGTTTTGTTACAGGGAGATTTTGGACTGATATATTTGCTGATTGATTTTAGCAAAAGAGTAGGGTTAGTTCCTGTTTATGCTACGACTAAAAGAGTGGTAATAGAAAAAAGAGTAGATAATAAAACTGTAAAAATTTCGCAATTTAAACATATAAGATTTAGGAGATACGGATGTTAAAACCAAAATGGTTAATAGCTCTATATCTTTTGATAACCTTTTTTGGAATCGTAGTTAAGTTTAAGACTACGACAGAGTATTGGGAGATTTTGCAGGCTATTGATACAGCTACTGCTATTGCCTTAGCGCTATTTGCATTTTTTGGTTATATAGAATATTTCAGAAGCGAAAACAGTATAAAAATCTTTTTTGACATAGAAGGAAAAAAGGTTGATACCGGTTTGTCGCTTTTAAGAAAGAATTTTACTCGAAATGAAGTTTTGGGAGTATTAGGTATGATTCAAAAAGATCAAGAAAAAAGGTTTAGACTCTCATTTTTTCAAGATAAAAAAGTTCTTGAAAAGCTACAACAGATCCAAACTGGAAAAGATAGAGAGTTTGTTATAAAGATGAGTGAAAAAGAAGCCGAACAGTTTCTTTTATAGGACAAATTATGAATCAATTTTGGATTGTTTTGTTGATTATAATATTTTTGATACTTTTTATCCGTGCGATTACTGCAACATCTAACAAAAATAAAAAAAGTTACTATTTTGATGCAGTAGGAAAAGTAAAAGAGAAGTCAAACGGTTTTGGATTTGGTGAATTTTTGTTATATTTTTTGTTGTTGGATTTTCTTTTTAGAATGGATGATTCCGATGAGCCCTATAACTCTTATGAAGAGTTAAACAGCGGTTTTTTTGAAGAGGAGTCGAATATGCCTTGGGAGAATAACCAAGATGAGTCTAATATAGACTATTTTGATACTTTTTTGGAGGAGGAGGAAGATGATATATTAGAGTTTGAAAATGATTTTTTTGAAATAGATGATTATGATGATGGATTTGACGGGGGATGGGGAGATGAGTAAGAGCGAAAATCTAATAAGTTTTTTGGAGTATGTCAATCGTCACAAAAGGTTTTGTACTAGACATCTAGCTGAATTTTTAAATGTTTCTATAAGAAATATTCAAAGATATAAAAAAGAGGTGGAACAACTATTTGGAGTTAAATTTATTCCTACCGACAGAGGTTGCTATACACTTCCCAAAGAGTTTGATATAGAGTCTTTAATACTTTCTAAGAAGGATTTCGAGGATTATGAAAAACTTATTGAACTACTAAATCTAACTAACGGTTCCTTTTTGAAGTTTTTTGGATTTGAGGCAAAAAAACTTTTAAATAAAAACAGTGAAATTTATCTGATAAAGGAGCCTCCTTTTGAAGAGTTGATAAACTTTGAACTTCTTCTCAAATTAAAAAGCGTAGTTTATCATAAAAAACTGATCGATATATATTATGTTTCGGATAAAAGTTATACTTTTAAAAACGCTAAACCCCTAAAGATTGTATTTGCTAAAAATAACTGGTATATAGCGGTTCTAACAGATGATGAGATTAACGGGGGTTTTAAATTTTTAAGAATTAATTTTATAAAAGAGATAAAAGAGCATTCAAAAACTTTTAAAGTACCTATTCAGGCAAAAGAGTTTTTTAAAAGGTTTCAAACTCTTTTTTCAAGTTATGTGGAACCTTACTTTGAAGTAGTCGTAAAGGTAGAAAAAGAGATTGCTAGACATTTTAGGGTTAAAAAGTTTCTACCTTCCCAAAAGATTGTAAAAGAGAATGAAGATGGAAGTTTACTTCTCTCATATACCGTAAATAATAAAAATGAAATACTTATACTAGCTAAAACTTGGTTACCTTATATGAAAATTGTTTCACCGGTTGAGTTACAAGATGAACTCAAAGATATATTGATGACTTTTTTAGAAAGTAACAAGTAAATGTTTTGTTTGCATACTGAAGCGAAAAATTTGAGAGATAATAGATAAAAGATTTTAACTATAAATCTACAAATTCAGGTTTACTTTAAAGCAGAAAAAATATGCAAATTTTTAAAATCACATATTTTTTTGCAATATTTTATCAATAGATAATTTTTATTAAAGTTTCGTTTAAGTATTAAATAGAACTTAAAGTATCGATTTTAGTGGGAACTATCTTCTTAAGAGAGGCTAAAAATGGGTTATAAAGCAAACTTTAAGAAAACTACTGTTAAACTAGAATCTCGATCTTATGGGTATTTGAAAACAGAATGTTGCCGTTACAACTAAGACCCGATTTGAAGGGGATTGAGACTCAAGGGCTTTTTTAAATGATGTGGTGATTAATACCACATCATGTTACAACTAAGACCCGATTTGAAGGGGATTGAGACAGCTAGAGTTAGCTTCAAAAAGGGCGTGGACATTGTTTATGTTACAACTAAGACCCGATTTGAAGGGGATTGAGACGGCGTCACTCAGTGAGAAGTAAGCCTCCATTATTTGGAGACTGTTACAACTAAGACCCGATTTGAAGGGGATTGAGACTTTCAAAGTTGTTTTCGTGATATAGTGTTAAAGCAGATAAGTTACAACTAAGACCCGATTTGAAGGGGATTGAGACGCTAGCCTTTTTTATTATTGTCAAATTTTTCATTTTTCTGTTACAACTAAGACCCGATTTGAAGGGGATTGAGACTTTTTAAGTAATTTTCCATTTATACCTCCCTTCATTTTTTCGTTACAACTAAGACCCGATTTGAAGGGGATTGAGACAACTCTAGCTTCAAAAAGGGCGTGGACATTGTTTATCCAGTTACAACTAAGACCCGATTTGAAGGGGATTGAGACCCTCTATAATTCAGTAAAAATTCGTTTAATAAGAATAAAGTTACAACTAAGACCCGATTTGAAGGGGATTGAGACGCCTTTTTTATTATTATATTTGTCATTTTGTGCCTCCTATGTTACAACTAAGACCCGATTTGAAGGGGATTGAGACTTAAAATACTCAATCAAAGGAGCGTTTACCCCTTTGATTTTAAAGTTACAACTAAGACCCGATTTGAAGGGGATTGAGACTCATTTCTTGACATCTTTTTTAACTCCTCTAATTTGAGTTACAACTAAGACCCGATTTGAAGGGGATTGAGACTAAATAATTTGGACGATTTGCTACAATGTTTTTAACAAGTTACAACTAAGACCCGATTTGAAGGGGATTGAGACTTGAGAAAAAAGCGTCTAAAATTTTAGATTTGACGCCGAGTGTTACAACTAAGACCCGATTTGAAGGGGATTGAGACTTCATAAAGGGCGTGGACATTGTTTATCCACGCCCTTAAGTCCTTAGTTACAACTAAGACCCGATTTGAAGGGGATTGAGACTCAATAATCTGAAAGCTTACCTCAACTCTCTTCCCTTGTTACAACTAAGACCCGATTTGAAGGGGATTGAGACCTCTAGTTCAAGGCTCACTAGAGCATCTTCTAGCCCGTGTTACAACTAAGACCCGATTTGAAGGGGATTGAGACTCCTTTTATTTTTGTTTTTTTATTACCGCTTTTCTCTTTTCTGCGTTACAACTAAGACCCGATTTGAAGGGGATTGAGACGTCCGATGGCCGAATCAACTTTTCCTTTTAAATCATCTATATCGAGTTACAACTAAGACCCGATTTTGAGTGAGCGAGGGTAAGCCGAAGGCTTAGAACGATAACTGCTTATCGTTTGTACCCGAGCGAAAGCCTTAAGTATATGCGAGTTTGAAAATCTAGGATTTTCGTGATGAGCATACGAAAGGCTGGCGTACCCTAGAAGAAAATCGAGCGAGCAAAACAAGCGAAGATTTTTGGTTAGCTCACTTTAAGGGGATTGAGTAAAATCGATACATACTTCTACAAACTTTTAGCAACTTTCGGAAAATTGCTTACTTCTAAAATCTCTCTAAATCTTCAAATAAAATCAAAAAATCGACACGATTTGTCGCTAAAATCCAATACCATTATGACATAAGCGTAACTTAAATAAAATAAATTTATAATCTTTTTAAGCAAAATTGAAGTGGAGCTAAAATGGAAAAAGTTGACTTGATTGCTTTAGCTGGATTGCTACACGATATAGGGAAGTTCAGGCAAAGAACAGGATTGAATGATATAAGTGATGGTGAGCTTGCAACTTTTTGTCCATCTTATAAATCATATTATTCTCATATACACGCGGCTCATACGGCAAAAGCGTTAGACGAATTAGGACTTTCTTTTTTATCAACCTTAGCCGCTAATCACCATTTGCAAAATTTAGAAGGAGATGAAAAGATTATTCAAGAAGCCGATAGGCTTGCTTCAAGCTTAGATAGAAAAGAGAGTGGTGAAGAATTAGGAAAAAAAGAGTTTATTACTTCAGCAATTGAGAGCCCTTTTTCTTATGTATATTTAGAAAAAAAGCCAAAGAAAATTTACTACCCTTTACAAAAACTAGAAGGAAAATTAGATATAACCGCATATAAAAATCCTAATAATCAAAAAAACTATAAGATTCTTTATGATGAGTTTATAAAAGAGTTTAAAAAGTTAAATATCGATCCAAAAAATATAACGTGGCAAAATATACTTGAAATAAGATCAATTTTAGAAAAATTTATAAGCTTTATACCATCTTCTACCTATAGAACTTATCCGGACGTATCTTTATTTGATCACTCTTTAGCAACGGCTGCTATATCGGTAGCTATAAAAAGAGGCGACGGATACAATTTTAGTCTTATTCAAGGCGATTTTACATCTATTCAAACTTTTATTTTTTCTAAATTTGGCCAGAGCAATAAAAATCTATCCAAAATATTAAGGGCAAAATCACTTTTTGTAAATATTGCAACGGAGCTTATTTCATTAAAGGTTTCAAAAGAGCTTGGGCTTAGTCCGCTTAGTATTGTTCTAAATGCCGGTGGAAAATTTATGATATTAGCTCATAAACTTATAGATAAGGATAAAGAAAAATTAAACTCAATTAGAGATTGGATAAATGATGAGTTCAGCAAAATCAACTTTTTGCAAACAAAATTTGTTTTAAAAAGTATAGATTTTACAAATGAAAGTTTTAAACTTGGAGAGTTTAGCAAGGTTTTTAAAGATATGGCAACCTCTTTTGAAGAGGAGAAGTTACGTTTTATTCCGAAAAATGACGTATTTGAAAACTACATCGATAAAATTACTAAAAACGGTAAATGTGAAATTTGCGGAATTGTTACCGAGGCTCCAATTTGTAATTATTGTAAAAAATTTAAAGAACTTGGAGAAAAACTTCCAAAAGCAAAATATATCAACTTTAATCTAAATGATTTAATGTCTATTACTTTAAGCAACAAGAAAGAGGATGAGCTTTCGTTTGGACTTGAGAGCTATCCGATAAAAAGAGTTGCCAACGTTGTCCCTAAATTTTCAAAAGAGGATTTGGAAAGTAAAAAATATTCTCTTCTAAAAGAGAAATTTGAGGCAAATGAGATAAAAGATGGAATGATAAAAAGTTTTTATCATATAGGTGCAGATGGATTAAAGTTTGAAAATGGAAAGGTTAAAGGTAGAAGCTATCTTGCAATACTAAAAGCTGATATTGACAATCTTGGGAAAATCTTTATTTGCGGATTTGACAGAACAAAAGAGTATGGAAAAAATGAAAGTACCTTTTCAAGGATACTTTATCTTTCAAGAATGATTGATTATTTTTTTACAAATACGTTGATGGAGTATATAAAAGATAAAAATGTCTATACTGTTTTTGCCGGAGGTGACGATCTTTTTTTAATAGGGCATTATGAAGACATTATAAAGACGTATAAATGGATAATAAAAGAATTAAAAATTTATACAAACAATAGTGATTTTCATATTAGTGGCGCCATAACTTTAACTAGAGCTAATATCCCGATAAATCTAATGAGCGAGTTTGCCGAAGAGGATCTAGAGCGATCAAAAAGTATCGAAGGAAAAGATGCGGTAACCGTTTTTGATATATCTTTAAAAAATAGTGAATTTTTGGAGATGTTTGAAAAGATAGAATATTTTAAAAATCTTTATAAAATGCTAAAAGAGGTAAATTCAGGTGTTAGTTTTATGTATAAGTTTTATGATTTTATAAGAATGCAAAAAAATCTAAATGATGGAAAATATATTATTCAAAATGCTTGGAGATACAAGTTTAGATATCTGATAGAGAAAAACTTTGAAGAAAAAGGAAAAAATCGAGAAAAATACCTTGAAATAAAAAAAGAGCTATATAAGATGGTGGGGATGATTGAACAATATGGTGAAAGGCTTATCATACCCCTAAATCTATTTTTATACTCAATTAGAGAAGGAGTAAAAGATGTGTGAAAATTATCGATTTGAACCAAAATATTTCGATAGCGAAGGAAATATTTATGCTGAGCTTTTTAGCGATGAGGCTGAAAGGGTTGTAAAATGCTTTATAAATAAGAAAGTAAATACTGACTTTAAAGAGTATAAGGGAAAAAGAAAATTAGTGAAAAAGATCTCTTCGACTCAAATAAGAAAATTTTATGAAGAGGTTTTAAATCTAAAAGCCCGATTGGAAAACGGCGAAGATTTTAAAAAGATTTTACCATATTTTAAAATGTTGAAAGCAAAAGCGAATGTGGCGTACGAGAGAGATGCAATAAATACAAACTTTAAAACATTTATAGAAAAAAATGTTGATTATGTAGATAATGAAGAAAAGTTTAAAGTATTTTGTACATTTTTTGAGGCGGTTGTAGCGTATGCTAAAGGAACTATAGGAGATTAAAAGGAGAAATGATGAGACTAAAAAATATAAAAGAGATAAAAGCAACTTTAGTGGTAAAAACGGGACTTCATATAGGCGGAAGCAAAGATGAGATAAAAATCGGCGGAATTGATAATCCTATTATAAAAAATCCTCTTACAAATGAACCCTATATCCCTGGAAGCAGTTTGAAAGGGAAGATTAGAAGTTTGCTTGAGTGGCACTTTGGAATAGTTGACGATGGCAATGCAGTTAGTGCAGTAAAAAAAGATAGAGACAAAGAGAAAAAAAAAGATAACTTTAAAGTTATAAAGCCTATAGTTCAATTGTTTGGAAACGGTTCAACTATCAAAGATCCTAATCTTGCAAAAGAGATCGGTCCTACGCGGTTGAGTTTTGCCGACTGCTCTTTATCAAATAGAGATGAACTTTTGGAAAAAAATGCGTTAACAGAAGAAAAAATTGAAGTTTCGATAAGCAGATTAACCGGTAGCGTTAGTAAAGGACATGCTCCAAGACATATGGAAAGAGTTCCGGCAGGAGCAGAGTTTGATTTTAGCGTAACACTTATGGAGTTTGAAGAAGATAACGATTTTGAAAAGATTTTGGCGCTCGGTATGAAGCTACTTGAGCTTACTAATCTTGGCGGAAGCGGTAGTAGAGGATACGGAAAGATAGAGTTTAAAAATATAAAAGGATTAGATGAAAAATATCTTGTAGACGGAAAACTAAAAAGCTATGAGGAATTAAAAAATTAGGATTTTAAAATGGAGTATGCAAAAATAACCGTTAAGCCGACGACACCTTTTATATCTGTATTGCAAAGCGATACGATTTTTGGGCATTTTGCATGGGGAGTTAGGTTTTTATACGGAAAAGAGAAATTAGAGGAACTTTTAGAAAGTTTTGAAAAAAAGCCCTTTATCATTTTTAGCGACGGATTTAAAAAGGGCTATTTGCCAAAACCGCTACTTAAGCCGTTTACCGGTTTTAGTTGCGATAAAGCCGATTATATAAAAAAACTTAAAAAACTCTCATTTGTGCCAAAGGAGTTGATTTTTAAAAATATCGATAGTTTAAAGGATGAGATTTTTTTAAAGTATATTATAGAAAAAAAAGAGAGTTGCAAAAAGAAAAGAAGCAAGACGGTTACACAAAAAAACAGTATTAATCGTCTAACAAATAGAGTTGATGAGGGACTATATAGTATTAAAGAGAGATTCTTTAAAGATGATGAGTTTGAGATATATTTTGCTTATCAAAATATTTCACAAGATGATATTAAAGAGGTTTTTAGTTTCATTTCAAAAAGAGGATTTGGTAAAGATAAATCAACGGGAAAAGGAAGATTTGAGTTTAAAATAGATTGGGAATTTGAAGAAAAAAGATATTTTACAACCAAAAGTACAAAATATTTTAATCTCTCAACTATGCTTTTAAATAAAGAAAATATGCATCTTTACTATGGCAAAACTACTACAAAGTTTGCAAAAGCGGGTGGATTTTATGCAAGTAGCGAGCCTTTTAAAAACCCTTTTATTTGCTATATTCCGGGAAGTACTTTTTTAGTAAGCGATGGAGTTTTAGGAAGGGCTGAAAGAAAGATTTATAATAAATCAAACCACTATCAAAACGGCTTTAGTATAGGTATCTATTTTGATGGAGAATAAAATGAGGGTAAAGGTAGAAATAATAACACCGATATTTATTGGAAGCGGGGAGCAGTATTATCCACAAGATTATACAGTGCTTGAGGATAGTCTCTGTTTTATCGATAAAGAGAAATTTTTTCAAAAAATACAAAAAGAGGGACTTTATGAAGAGTTTTTAAAAAATAGTGAAGATATCGATAAACTTCTAAGATTTATAGACGATAATAGCGATGATAGTGTTTATATCGAATGTATAGATACCGAAGAGGAGGCAAACGATAAACTGTTTAATACAAAATCGATGCCTCTTGAAGCTTTTATAAAAGATAAATTTTATTTTAAGCCGTATATTCCGGGAAGTAGCCTAAAAGGTGCTATTAGGACCGCTTTGCTTGATTATAAAGTACGTAAGTTCTGGGATTATATCGAAAATATTGATAGATTAAGAGATAAAGAAATTGAGACGACTATTTTTTGTAACGAGAATAAAAACAGGCAAAAGAGATTGCAATTTGATGCAAAAAAAGATATATTAAAAGCTCTATTTATTAGTGATTTAAAACCGCTTAATTACAAACTAAAAGCTATAAAACCTAAAAATAGACCATACAATAAACCTAAAGACAATACTATCCCAATAGTTTTAGAGTGTTTAATCAGTGGAGAGTTTGAAGGTGAGATAAGAGTGGATAAAAATCTATTAAATAAAGATGAGAATTTAAAAGATAACAGATTTTTTCAAAATGAACCACTATCGATTGAGCTTATAAAAAAAGCGATAAATAATTTCTTTAAAAAAATATATGATGTAGAAAAAAATCGTTTTAGGGCAAATTTTCCTTTATATGAAGAGGGACTAATTAAGCTTGGAAAACATAGCGGAGCCGCTAGTAAGAGTTTAAATGATTTAAGAAAAGTTTATATATGGCAGATTAAAAAGAGTTTTAATTATCAGTTATCAGTATGGATAGATAGTCAAGATAGTCCTCTAGGATGGGCAAAAATAACGTTTGGAGAATAATAATGCAATATATTCTTACAACGGTAGGGCTAAGTTTTCTGACAAATGGTTTAAAAGATATTTTTAAAGCAAGTGATATTTACGCAAATTCAAATAAGCAAGAAAATGAAATAGATAAAGAATTTATAGCTAAGTTTGAAATTAAATTTGAAAAACTAAAAAACGAGATTTTAGCTTTTGATAGTGAAAAGCTACAAAAACTTAGCGCTGAACTTAACGCACTTTTAAGATATAATAGGTTTGAAAAAAATGACATTTATAAACTTCTTTGCACAGATACCTATCTTGGAAGAAAATCGGCCGAGCTTATAGAGAACTACTTAAAAAGTAGAAACTTAAACGTATCTATATATCAGCCGAAGGATTTAAAAACAAGTGAAATAGAGAGTTTTCATATAGCATTGACGGATATGGTAAAAGATCTCTCGGAGGAGTTGCAAGGTTATAAAGATAGTGGATATGAGATAGTTTTCAATTTAACGGGAGGATTTAAAAGCGTAAATAGCTTTTTGCAGACAATGGCATCGCTGTACGCCGATAAAAGTCTTTATATTTTCGAGTCGAGCAATGAGTTATTAACGATTCCAAGAATCCCTATAAAAGTTGATGAGAAAATAATCATAAAAAATATACAGATTTTTAGAGCTCTTGAACTTAATATTTTGCAGCGAAATAAAGAATTGGAAAATTTTCCAAAAACGTTGATTCTGAATATGGGAAACGAATATACTCTTTCGGCTTGGGGTGAGATTGTTTGGCAAAAGGTAAAAATAGAGTTTTATAAAAACGAACTAATTGAACCTCTGCAAAAAAGCAAGATAGAATATTCAAAAGAGTTTAAAAAAGATTTCCAAAAGCTAAATCAAAAAGAAAAGCTCCAACTAAACAAAAGCATAGTCAAGCTTGAACAATATATTGCTCATGGTAAGAACTTGAAGTCATTACGTTACCACGATTTAAAAGGAGAAGTTGCTCAAAACTACTCGCATGAGTTTTATCCTTTTGATGGAAATGACAGCAGAAGAGTGTATTGTAACGAAAAAGATAAAAAAATCATATTACAAAAAATAGATGCTCATTTAAAATAAATAATTGACAATTATTCTGTTTTTACTTAAAATGGTATTACAAAAATAA
>JALWIX010000064.1 GCA_027082175.1 Campylobacterales bacterium | reverse complement strand
TATTTTTTATATTAAGAAAACACAATAAGAAAAGTTACCGATTTTTAAGATTTAAAACGCAAAAAAAAGAGCTTTTAAACAGACTTTTACCTCATATCGATAAAAGCAAAAGAGTAGAAGATATTGCACAAGCTTTATACGAGGATATCTATTTTGGAAAGAAGTTTCATATAGACAAAAAAGAGATCAATAACGTTTTAAAAGAGATAAAAGATAGTAAATGAAAAAACCTGTAAAAGAAGAGATCGTTTTACATAAATTTTAAATAGTAAGATTTTTTTATATAGATCATAATATTTGATAATGATCAATGATTGCGTTTTCTTTTTTCTTTATCATAATAAGTAGTTGTCTTTTTTTGTTTTTTTTAAGATTGTATAATTGGAGCATATATTAAGAGTAAAACGTTAAATTGAGTATTTTGAATAGATAGCCAATTTTGTTTAAACAAGCGGTATAAAGTTTTTAAAATGGGAACGAGGGACGTTAAGCCAACGAAAACTGTTTTTATATTAGCTTTTATAGTTAAAACTAAAAGCGCACTTTATTAGCCTTTTGGTCTACTAAAATTTCAAACCCTTCGTTCAGTCCGTAATTTTTCGGATGGATTAATTGGTTGGCATATTGAGTTTTTAAAACCAAATAGCAATAAAGAGGTTAGTTTATATGGATAGATTGGAATTGGAGGGATTTTAGAATAGTTGAAAGTCTAATACCGGTAATGGATATGTTCCTTGTATAGATCGGGAGATTAAGAAGCGATGGATTTTAAGGAGATAAAAGAGCTTTCTAAAGAGTGTTCCGTTTTGATTGTTGAAGACGACAAGGTAGTTAGGGAGAGTTTAAAAAGGCTTTTCTCGCTTTTCTTTCACTCTATAGAAGAAGCTGAAAATGGAAAAGAGGGGTTAAATAAATATATAGAAAAAAATTATGATCTTGTTATAACAGATATTACTATGCCCGTAATGGGCGGTTTTGAAATGATTGAAGAATTAAAAAAAATTAAAGCTCAACAGAAAATAATAGTCTTGTCCGCTCATAACGATTCGGAAAATCTTCAAAAAATGATTGAATTAAACATAGATGGATTTGTAGCCAAGCCGATTCATAAAGAGCAGTTGTTTCAAGAATTACAAAAAGTTTTAGAGAGAATTAGGGCTGAAAAACTTATAAAAAGTTATCGTCAAATATTGGAAGATGAAGTAAAAAGAACAAAAGAGGAGTTAAAAAGAAATTTTTTTATTAACAATCTAACCTCATTACCTAACAGAGAAGCTTTAAAAGAGAAGCTAAATGAATGGAGTGGAGGAATTCTTTTAGTAGATATAAAAAACTTTTCAAGCATAAATCTAGTTTATGGAGATGAGGGAGGGAATTATGTTTTAAAAGAGTTTGGGAAATTTTTACAAAAATTTGCACCCATTTATCATATAGACGGTGATATCTTTGCTTTGTTGGTTAATAATATCGAAGCCGAGAGGATTGCTCAAGATATAATGCACGAGGTTAAAAAGTTTGTGGTTTTTTATGAAAATAACGAGATTGAAGTAACATTAACAATAGCTGTATCAACCGTTAGACCTTTGTTAAAAACTGCATTTGTAGAGTTAAAAGAGTTAAAAAAACAGAAATTTTCATTAGGAAAATATACCCAAGACCTTCCTACCGAAAAAATGCATATTAAAATACAAAGATATCTTCCTCTTCTCAATATGGCTTTAAAAAGAGACTGGATTGTTCCATATTTTCAACCGATAGTGGATAATGTTACAAAAAAGGTTACAAAATATGAGGCTTTAGTGCGTATAGTTGATGATAAGGGCGTCGTCCATCCCGCATACGAGTTTATAGAAGTAGCTAAGTTAAGCGGTCTTATAGATGAGATTACTGCGGTTGTTATAGAAAAAGTTTTTCAAAGAGTAACTAAGGATATAAAAGTATCTATCAATCTTGATGAACATGATTTGCAAAACCAAAATTTTTTAAACTTTATCGATAAAGTTGCTAAGAAAAACAGAATCAACCCATCTTGCGTTACATTTGAGATACTTGAAAATATACAAACTGCTAATTTACAGGTGGTGGCTCAAAATATTGAGGAGATTAAAAAGATGGGCTTTAGTATAGCCATTGACGATTTTGGAGCTCAATGCTCTAATTTTGAAAGAATACATGAAATAGACGCCGATATTATTAAAATAGACGGAAAATTTATAAAAGATATTGTTTACAATGAGAAAAGTTTAAACGTAGTAAAAGCAATTTGTGCTTTTGCAAAGAGTATGAATGCGAAAATTATCGCGGAGTTTGTCAGCGACGAAGAGATATATAAGATAGTTAGAGAGCTTGAGATAGACTGTTCGCAAGGGTTTTATTTTTCATACCCAAGAAAGGATTTTTATAAACCTGTTGTAAATGATTAGATACTGAAAAAGAGTTTGGAGTTTTACAGAAAAGATTTCTTTTTGGACATATGACGCATATACTAATGCAGGATATAAAAGATTGGTATAGGGCTATTTTTGTAGAACGAAATGCGAAAAATATTTACGAATTTAACCAATATTTTATTCAGACTCTTTTGAGGTTTTACGACTCTTTTTATGAAGAGGATGAGATATGAGAGTAGTTTTATTGTTAATTTTGTTTATAGTCGCTGTTTTTGGCGAGGACGATTTGGACTTTTTATTGGATAAGATTGAGTATAAAAGCGATCTCTCTCAAAAGACAAAAAAAGAGAATTGGGGTATTACCTATGTATATACTCGTCAGGACATTGAAAAGATGCAAGCGCGTTATCTCAGGGATATTTTAATCTCTCTTTTGCCGTTTACATATAAAATTAACAATTACGGGATTTATGATCCTTTGTCGAGTTCTACTAACGTACCTTTTATGAGCTCTTCTATCAAAGTTTTTATCGATAATCAAGAGATTAATGTGGGTATGTATGGAAGCGGGCTGTTTTTATACGGCGATATGGATATATCTTTTGCCGATCATATTGAAGCATATATCGGGAGTCCATCCTTTGAGATTTCAACAGAGCCTTCTTTTATGGTAATAAGAATTTATACAAAAAGAGCCGAAAGAGACGGAGGGAATAGAGTAGGTTTGTTTGCTCAAAGTTACGGCGGTAAAATGGGTTATTATCACAAAGCTGAAGAATTAAACAATGGTTGGAAATACTTTTTTTACGCCAATAGATTTGAGGACAAAAATAAAAACCGCTCAAATTTAGAAAGTAGTTTAAACAGAGATAAAGACGTCGCGCACTTGATATTTTCACTATATAACAATGATAACCGAATTTTATTGGATGCTTCTAGAAAAAGATTTAACGGATTTATAGATCAAAGTATTTTCGGTACTCCTAAAAAGAGCGATATAGGTATTGATTATTTTCATTTGGGATATGATTTAAAAAAAGATAGGTTGAAATTTTTTGCGACTTTTGAAAGAAGCAGGGCTTTTTCCGATTTTGAAGACAACAATGAAGCGCTTGTTAAATATTTTAACGCTTTGTATGGAACCGATTTTCCTTACAATATTTATAGTGACTCATATTCCGACATATTGTCGGTAGGCGCAGATTATAAGTATAATTTTTTCGAAAAACACTCTTTTCTTTTTGGCTTTAAATATAGATACAAACATGCCGAATATGATCATCTAGTTTATAATGATTTGCCATTGCCTCTTTATGGAAACGATATTCAAAAAATCGGCTCCGCTTTTTTAGAGTATAAAAACTATTTTAATGAAAATACAATATTTAATTTTGGGATCAATAAAATTAGAGTAACAAACAATAATTCAAAGAGACCGTTAATAATTCCGTGTCACCTTCAAATTATACTATAAACTAGATAACCAGGGCTTTATCAAGAGACCGTTCAGAATTCCGTGTCACCAAAGCATTATAGCATAAATTAAATTTTCAAGGCTTTGTCTAACCTGCCTTCAAAAAATATAGCCAACTGCGAAAGTGTAAGATTCCAGTTTTTAATTGG
>JALWIX010000063.1 GCA_027082175.1 Campylobacterales bacterium | reverse complement strand
ACCACTTATCTTCTTCCCTGCAAGCAAATCTTTTACTGCTTTGTTAAAATCAAATTCTTCCATGTCAGTCCTTTCTCTTTATTTTATCTAACTATCCAACTGACACGGAATTTATAACGCTCCCTTTATCAAGTCTACCTTCAAAAAATATAGCCAATTGGGAAAGTATCAGATTCCAACGCTTCTACGGGGTGGTCAACACTTCTCTTTTGCCTTCCCATTTCACTCCGCAAGGTATAATCTATAGTAGATAAAACTCTTCCTTCATAGTTCCTAACCTTTTTATGCAAAGCATCAACCCAAACGAATGGATACTCTTTTTGCATCGGTCTGTCTCGAAACTCTTTTACTTGTTCATCTAGCCCTTTATTGATTTGTGATACTTGCGAAGCGCTAATATTTTCTATTCTAACTCTTTGGCTAAACGCTCTATTTTTCTTATTGAGACGCCATTGACGTAGGCTTCTTGTATCATTGCAATCAATGCTTGCTCGCTTCTTTTCTTTTCGGTAATGAAAAAAGGAATATAGCCTCCTTTTCTGATCTTTGGTATCATAAGATATACAGTACCTAACCTTGTATCGAATCTTCTTGGTCTATAACCACTGAAATAGCTTTTTCTATCACTATTATGCTCACCTTTTTTGGCTCCAACTTTCATCTCGGACTCTATTTTCATCAACTGCTCCATCATCCATTTCATCATTGACAAAAGTGGATCTTCATCAACTACAAACTGTGTTGTTCTCTAAAAAAGCCTTCTGGTAAGATTATAAATGTAGCGTACGCTATCCCTCTTAAAATTCTATTTTATTTTGCGCCGAAGACCTCTTTGAGAAGTTTTGTAGTTCTAGCCGTCGGATTAGTACGGATTGCAGTCTCTTCCTTGGCAATCATTGCGTAAAGTCCATCAAGCGTGCGATTGGCGATATAACTTGTTATATCTTGCTCTTTTACTTTTTTTGGTGAACTTATACCAAAAGCGCCAAGGGCTGCTTGGACTTGGGTATTTTGGGTGATGTTTGGCGCATACTTGTTGTAGTAGTTCATAACTGTTTGATAGTATTTGTTTACCTGCTCTTTTTCCATATACTTTTCGATAATGGGCGTTATTTTTTTGACGAGTTTGTCGCCGGCATGTGTTTTGAAATATTGGGTGATGGCATCTTTTTTATCGCTCATAATGAGATTTTTGGCATCTTGAGGCTTAATGTTTTTGATGGTATCGAGCAAAACTTCAGCGGTTTCTGGCACAGCCTCTTCCGCTGCTCTATTCATAGATAACTCCAATTCATCTACATATTTGTCCAGTCCAGCTTTTCTAAGCGTAGAAGCTACAGTTTGCAAATTTTCGGGTAGAGATATCTTTACTAAAGGATTACTATAAAAGCCATTCTTTTTACCAAGGGCAGATATAGCCTTCTTAACTCCAATTTCTAGAGTTTGCATAATGGCGTTTTGCTCATTTGCGCTGTTAATTGCAGATGGATTAGTATAGCTTTTAGCGAAATCCCCTAGAGATTCCAACCAGCTAGCTTGTAAGCTAACTAAAAGAATGAGCGGTAAGAAGAACTTCTTCATTTAATCTCCCTTGTTTCATCTGGATCCATTTCTAATACTGTCCAAGGAAGCCCTTGCTTGTTAAGCTCTTCCATAAATGGGTCCGGATCGAACTGTTCCATATTCCAAACGCCTGGTTTATACCACTTTTTTGTTAAAATCATTTTTGCGCCTATCATCGCCGGTACCCCAGTGGTGTAGCTAACACATTGGCTATAAACCTCTTTGTAAGCTTCTTGATGGTCGCAGATATTGTAGATATAAACTTTTCTTCTTTTTCCATTCTTTATACCTTCGCAGACTACTCCTATATTCGTTTTTCCTTTTGTTCTAGAGCCCAGGCTCGCTGGGTCAGGCAAAAGGGCTTTTAAAACATGCAAAGGTACCACTTTGCATCCGTCGACTTCAATAGGGTCTATTCTTGTCATTCCAACATTATCTAAAACTTTGAGATGAGTTAGATAACTTTCGCTAAATGTCATCCAAAATCTTATCCGTTTTAAACCCTTTATATGTTTTACTAAAGACTCTTCCTCTTCATGATACAGAAGATAACTATCTTTTGGCCCTATTTCAGGATAGTCCCAAACCATTTTAAGCTCCATAGGCTCTGTTTCTATCCATTTGCCGTTTTCCCAATATCTTCCTTTTGAATTAACTTCACGTATGTTTATTTCGGGATTGAAGTTGGTTGCAAAAGGGTATCCGTGATCTCCGGCGTTACAATCGAGTATATCGATATAGTGAATTTCATCAAAATAGTGTTTTTGGGCATACGCAACAAAAACGTTGGTAACTCCCGGATCAAATCCGCTTCCTAGCAAAGCCATTATGCCTCTTTGTTTGTAAGGTTCATACAAAGCCCACTGTTCTTTGTATTCAAATTTTGCGGTATCTGGATGTTCGTAGTTTGCAGTATCGAGATAATCGACTTTTGTCTCCATGCAGGCTTCCATTATGGTAAGATCCTGATAGGGAAGAGCAACGTTTATAACAAGACTTGGTTTAACAAGATTTATAAGCTCTATAAGTTCGTTTAGATTATCTGCATCTACTTTGGCTATATTGATATCTTGATTCCATTTATCTTTTATCTCTTGTTTAATCTCTTCGCATTTGCTTAAAGTTCTGCTTGCCAATGTGATTTCATTGAAAACATCTTTATTTAAGGCGCATTTATGTGCCACGACTCTACCAACGCCCCCGGCGCCTATGATAAGAACTCTGTTCATCTTCGTCCTTTTATATATTTTTTTAAGATTATATCAATTAATGGATAAAATACTTATATCAAGCATATATATCGATATGGCCGTTGTTTTTTGGATTTTTTTCCCTCTTTTTCTCTTCACTTTTTGCTTTTAGTTTTTTACGTTTTTTATGCAGCCAAGTTCTATATGGTAGTTTTTCCTCTTTAATCTTAAAAATTCTGTAGACCTCTTCTATGGTAAAGTTTGCCATTTTAAATCCTTTGGCATTTTTTCTATTGTACCAAAAATGGGATTTAAAAAAGTATTGTAGTGTGCTAAGAAGAGAGTCTTGCTACTCTTTTTTTATCTTTTCGTAAATCTTTTTCTTTCTAAGTTCAATCCCCAAAAGAGGTTTTCTAGTGAGATCAGGAAAAGCTCCTTTTTGTCCTTTGCCTTCAACTCCGTGACAGCCAACACAGTTTCCGTAAAAGAGCATTGCCCCCTCTTTTACCCATTCGGGATGCGAGGGCTTAAAACCTTGCAAAGTTGCCATATATGCAGCTATCTTTTTTGCATCCTCTTTTGATACATAACCGCCGTCCATTGCACCTGATGGATAGTTTAAAATATTTGAGCCGTTATTGATGACATCTACAACATATTGTTCAAAATATTGCGGAGTATCTATGATTTTAAGTTCTTTTAAATACTCTTTTTCACTTTTTGTAACACTTAGTTCTTTTTTTATTATATCTTCATTGAACGCTCTTTTTTCCCCTTTAGTAACAGTATAAATCAAAAATAGCAAAAAAGGCAAAAAAAGAAGTAAATATCTCAAAAAAAGACTCCTATAAAATATTTTTATGATAATTATAAGATAGATTCATTTAGATAATATTTGCGTTTTGCAACTAAAGTTATATTTAAAATTTATAAACTTTGCTACAATAGAGAAAAATATTTGAAGGAGTCAAAATGGGTGAGACTATTTATGTAGTATGTCCAAATTGTTTGAGCGTAAACAGACTTCCTAAAAAAGAGCATTATAATAAAGCAGTTTGTGGAAAATGCGGAGCCAATCTTTTAGATACGCATCCTTTAAACCTTGAACCAAACTCTTTTATGACTCATATATCAAAAAACGATATTCCCGTAATTGTTGACTTTTGGGCTCCTTGGTGCGGACCTTGTTTGATGATGGCTCCAGCTTTTGAGGAGGCGGCAAAGGCATTTCCTTTAAAGGCTAGATTTGTTAAGGTAAATACCCAAGATTATCCTCAGTTAAGTGGGCAATTTGGCATTAGAGGTATTCCAACTATAATAGCTTTCAAAAACGGTAAAGAACTCGACAGGATTTCAGGAGCTATGCAAACCCAGCAGATTATAGAGTGGGTTAGTAGGTTTGTATAGAGAGGTTCGAAGTTAGACTTCGAACCTTTGATTATTTAAATTTTGAAATATATTCTGCAACAGCTTCTATGTCACTATCGCTATAAGACGCTACTTGACCTTTCATAAGAGAACCCATTCCGTAAACGTTTCTTGTTCCTTCTTTATACCCTTTTAAAGCCTCAACTATTTTTGCTTTATCCCATCCGACAAGAGGCGCAGATTTTCCTAAAGCTTTTTTTTCACCCTTTACTCCGTGACATCCTGCGCATTTTTTATACAATGCGGCACCGTCAGCAGCCATTAAGCTGATAGCACCTGCGGCTATCAATCCTAAAATTGTCAACTTTTTCATATTGTCCTCCTTTTGTAGTTTTTAGTGTTAGTAATAGGTAACCAACAGCTCCTATGCTCATCACGAAAAGGCTTTGCTTTTCGGATTTGCATATAGTCGCTGTTTTCGCTCGGGCACGAACGATAAGCAGTTATCGTTCTAAGCCTTCGGCTTACCCTCGCTTACTTACCGCCTTCTTCCTTCTTACTTCTCCCTTTTTAATTAACAGCTTGGAACGTTTCCGCTATCGCTTGCATACTCGTAAACAAAATCGAAAAGGTGTTTAACCCAGCTATCTTTTATAGATTCAGGCTTTACTTTCGGACATATTTTATGAATCTCCTCTTTGAAATTGCCGGATTCATATATCTCTTCCCACTCCTCTTGAGTATGTTTTGCGGCAAACTTTGCACCTGTCATTTTGCAAGGCTTTTTAAGTTTCTTTTGATAAAGTTTTTGTCCCTTTGTTACGTCAGCAAAAGCTGCGCTACTTATGAAACTTATACCAAGCATTGCTGTTAGAAACAGCGCTATAAGCTTTTTCATCTCAACCTCCTTTTTGATTTGTTAAGAGTAGTATAGAGGATAATTGTGAAATAATTGTGGAGAGTGTTATTTTATTCTTCCAATTACTCTATATTTTTCCCAGTAGATATCTATAGCTTTTTTAAGCTCTTTATCAGAGAGTTTGCTTCTTTTTTTTACACCTTTTTGTTTTAGATACTCTTTTGGCATAATAGATTTTTTTGGATCGGGATTTTTTAGGTACTCATAAAGGGCTTTTTTGACTCTTTTTTCGCTACTGTATTTAAGAAGATAAGCAAAAAATAGTTTTTTTAGGTCTGGGCCGAAGATTTTGTGGCAATTAACGCAGTTTTTTTCGTAAACATTTCCAAAACCTAAACTAACAAGTAAAAGTAAAGCGCCAAAAATTTTTACCATCTCAAAATTACCTCCGTGCCCTCTTTCTCTTTTGATTTTATCTCAATATCGATGCCGAATTCTTTTGCAATCATATAAACTATATTTAAGCCTATCCCGAAACCTCCTTCGCTTTGATTGAATCTTTTATATCTTTTAAACATATCTTTTATTTTCTCTTTGGATATTCCTATGCCGGTGTCTTTGATACTTATATATCTATCTTTTAATGTAATATATATTTTACCGCCAACTTTGTTGTATTTAATAGCGTTTGAAAGAATATTGTCTATCAGTTTTGCCATCTTTTTTTTATCCGCCTTAATAAATATATCTTCGTTTATGTTTAGTACAAAATCAATTTTTTTTGATTGTGCCAAAATTTTAAAGTAAGATACGCGTTGCAGTAAAAGTTCTTTTAGATTTACATCTTCTATGACTGAGCTTATTTTTTTATGAAGTATAAGATATGTTAAATCTTGATAAATGTTTGAGATAGTTCTAGCCGCTATATCGATACGATTTATCTTTTTTTGTAGTTTTTCCTCTATTTTTTCTTTATCTATCGTTTCTATATTGGCTAAAATTGCACTTATAGGTGTATTTAGCTCGTGGGTAGTGTCTTTTATGAAGTTATCTAGTAGCATAAAACTCTCTTTCATCGGTTTTAAAAAAAGTTTTGTTAAAAAATATCCTATAAACCCCATAAATATCAAAAACATAAAACCGAAAATAAAAATGTTTTTTATAGTGTTTCTTAGCCACTCTTCACTGTCTTCGACCTCTATAACGATATATTTGGCTCCTAGATAGTAGGCATCTGGCTCTTTTATGAAGTGTATCTTTTTACCGGTTTTATAGATAACTTTTTCAAGCTCTACATTACTGTTTTCTAATAAAGAGAAAATTTTTACGTAATCAGCGTCATATATAGCCGATTTAAATCCGCCATATCTTGGGTAGTGAAGATCTTCTCCCAAACTTTGATGCATCTCTTTTAATCTATATATCACATCTTTTGCATACTCAGTTAGTTTGGGTCTTATTTGCGAAAACATCAGGTTTTTTTGAAAATTGTAATACATAGTGGATACCAATGATAGGATAATAATAGCTAAAAAGATATATAATGATAAAAAATATATTAAAGATTTCTTTTCGCTAGGCAATAAATTTGTATCCATGTTTTTTTATACTCAATATCTTATCTTTTCCCAAAATTTTTCTGAGATTTTTTATATAAGTCCTTAAAGAACTATCGCTTGCGGTTTCTTCATAATCCCAAAGACTATTATATATCTCCTCATGAGAAATAACGCGGTTTTTGTTTTTTAGAAAAAGTTTTAACAATCTTTTTTCTTTTTGGTTTAGAGGAACCGTTTTGTTATCTTTAAATAGTTCCGAACTGTTTAGATCAAAAGTAAAATTATCATCTATTTTTACAAAATTTTCTTTTGTGTCAAACTCTCTTTTTAAGAGAGTTTCTATTCTTAACTTTAGTTCTTTTAAAGCAAAAGGTTTTCTTATATAATCGTCGCATCCGCTTTTATAACCTTTTTCCAGATCATCCACTGAATTTAGAGAAGTTATAAAAATGGCCGGGATATTGTTCTCTTTTCTAACTTTTTTTAAAATCTCAAAACCGTTTATCCCAGGCACCATCACGTCTAAAAGTAAAATATCGTAACTGTTTTCATATATCTTTTCATAAGCTTCATCCGAATTATATGCGGTATCCACCTCAAATCCCTCATCTTCCAGATACTCTTTTACAGTTTCGCTTAAGTTCATATCATCTTCCAAAAGCAATATTTTCGCTTTTTGCATTAGAATCCTCTTTTAAGTATTAAGTAAATACCAATAGATATAATATCAAAAAAAGTAGAGGTAAAAAATGGGCTGTAAGAAATGTAGCAGGGGCGAACTTCTCTATCTACTTGGTTTCGCAATGATGGTTATAGCTTTTAATCAACTCTCTATAGGGTGCGTTGAAGTGGAAGAAAGCTCTTCGTATATGCTTTTTGGCGCCGGTTTTTTGATAATGGCGCTAGGCGCTTATATCAAATCCAATAAGTAATAATTTAGATTTAAACTCTATTTTTATTTTTATCCACTATAATTTTTATAATCCTCATAAAGGCGGATTTTATGGCTGTAACAAACGCTGAGATTGCCGCTATTTTTAAAAAAACGGCCGATCTTTTGGAAATAAAAGGAGAAAATCCTTTTAAAATTAGAGCTTATAGAAATGCGGCTAGAACTATAGAAAATATTGGAAAATCTATATCAGATTTAGTAAAAGAGGGTTATGATCTAACAAAACTTCCTGGTATAGGCCATGATTTGAGCGAATATTTAAAAGAAATTACGACTACGGGGAAATTTTCAAAATTGGAGGAACTTGAAAAGGAGATACCGCCTCATCTTGTGGAGATGTTGGCCATCGAAGGGCTAGGTCCAAAAAGGATTAAAACGCTTTATGAAAAATTGCATGTTGAATCTATGGAAGACCTAAAAAGAGCCGCTAATAGTAAAGAGATTGAAAAACTTCCCGGTTTTGGTCCAACTTTGGTTAAAAAGATATTAAAAGGTATAAAACTTGCTAAAAAAGCGGGAGAGAGATTTAGATATGACGTTGCCGAAAATTATGCTAAAGATTTGGTAGAGTATTTAAAAAAGATAGAAGGCATTATCTTTATTGAAGTGGCCGGAAGCTATAGAAGAAAAAAAGAGACGGTAGGCGATCTAGATATTGTGATAGCGGCAAAAAATTGGGACGAAGTTACGGATCATTTTGTTAAATATGAAGGCGTTAAGGAGGTTGTTTCAAAAGGGACTACTAGAAGCACCGTTATACTAAAATCAAATCTGCAGGTCGATTTAAGAAGCGTTTGTGAAGATAGTTTTGGAGCAGCTTTGCATTACTTTACAGGTTCCAAAGCGCACAATATAGCGATAAGAAAAATTGGCGTGAAACTTGGTCTTAAAATCAATGAATACGGGGTTTTTAAAGGATCGCAAAGAGTTGCCGGCAAAAGTGAGGAAGAGTTATATAAAAGCGTTGGTCTTTGTTATATAGAACCAGAACTTAGAGAAAATAGAGGGGAGATAGAGGCAGCTCAAGAGGGCAAGCTTCCTAATCTTGTAACTTTAGATGATATAAGAGGAGACCTACATATCCACACTAAATATACGGACGGCAAAAACAGTATAGAAGATATGGCCAAAGCCGCTATGGATAGAGGTTACGAATATATTGCCATTACCGATCATTCAAAAAGAGTGACCGTAGCGAAAGGATTAGATGAAAAGAGAGTTTTAGAGCAGATTGAAGAGATTGAAAAAATAAACGATAAACTTCAAAATATCACTATTCTAAAAGGTATCGAAGTAGATATTTTAGAAGATGGAACTTTGGATTTAAGCGATGAGATTTTAAAAAGACTCGATATTGTTGTCGGAGCTATTCATTTTAAGTTCAATCTCTCAAAGGAGAAACAGACGAAGAGAATTTTAAAAGCTATGGATAATCCCTATTTTAATATTTTGGCACATCCTACAGGAAGACTTATTGGAGAGAGAGAAGGGTATATGTTTGATATAGAGAAGGTTTTTTCTTACGCAAAACAAAACGGTTGCTTTTTAGAGATCAATGCCCAGCCCGAGAGATTAGACTTAAGCGACATATACGTTAAAATGGCAAAAGATATGGGGATAAAAATGGCCGTATCAACTGATGCGCACAATATTTTCTCGCTTGATTATATGAAATACGGAATTTATCAGGCAAGAAGAGGTTGGTGTGAAAAAGAGGATATTATAAATACTAACTCTTTAAACAGTTTGAAAAAATTGCTAAAACGATAAAATAACGAACTACTTAAGAATTCGAAGGAGACAATGTGAATATCCAAACTCCTTTTTTGACGGTAGATGGGATAATTAAGATTTTTAACGAAGATAGATTTGAAGGAATAGTTTTGATTGAGAGAAAAAATCCGCCTTTAGGTCTTGCTCTTCCCGGCGGTTTTGTAGATGTTGGCGAGAGTGTAGAAGAGGCGTTGATAAGAGAGATGAAAGAGGAGACACTGTTGGATGTAAGTATTGAGAGACTTTTAGGTGTTTATAGCGCTCCAGATAGAGACCCAAGGTTTCATACCGCTTCTTGCGTATTTGTCTGCATCGAGAAGGGAGTTCCTGTTGGAAGCGACGACGCAAAAAAAGCAATGGTTTGTAAACTTGAAGAGATTTTGTTCGATAAACTTGTTTTTGATCACGAAAAAATTTTAAGAGACTTTATAAAAGGATTATGAGAGTACTTAAGAAAGAGAGCGCTATCTGTTATGAGATAAAAAAGTCAAAGTTTTTAACATATTTAACACATTATGGAGATTTTAATAAAACTTTGGAGAAATTAAGAAAAGAGCACCCAAAAGCTAGACACTATGTTTGGGCTTATAGATATCTTAAAGATGGAGAGATCGTGGAAAACCAAAGTGATGACGGCGAGCCCAAAAATACGGCCGGAAAGCCTGCGTTAAATGTTTTAACTTCTCAAAATCTCATAAATTGCGCCGTCATTATCGTAAGATATTTCGGAGGGATTAAACTTGGAGCTTCAGGGCTTGTCAAAGCCTACACAAAAGCTGTAACCGAAGCTGTTTTGAGCGCGGAATTTGAAAAATATATAGAGTATGAAAATCTAAAAGTAAGAGTTCGTTATGAAAATTTTTCCAAGTTGGAGTATCTATTGAAAAATTCTGATTCAAAGGTTGTAAAAAAAGATTTTACGGAAAAAGAAGTGATATTGGATATAAAAATAGAAAAAGATAAAAGAGAGCATATATTTGAAAAAATAAAAGGGTTAATCACAACTTTTTCGTAATAAATTTTGCGAGTTTTAAAGAGTTTGATAAAAGAAGTATTAGTGGCGGAGCCGACGGGACTCGAACCCGCGACCTCCGGCGTGACAGGCCGGCATTCTAACCAACTGAACTACGGCTCCTTTATACAATGGTGGTCGCTAGTGGACTCGAACCACTGACCACTTGCTTGTAAGGCAAGCGCTCTACCAACTGAGCTAAGCGACCGTTATATGGCGACCCCTAGGGGATTTGAACCCCTGTGACCACCGTGAAAGGGTGGCATCCTTGGCCACTAGATGAAGGGGTCATAGCGAAAAAAAGCCTTTAGCTAAAACTAAAATCTTAGCTAAAGGCTTGAGTGGTGACCCGTGTTGGATTCGAACCAACGGCCCTCTCCTTAAAAGGGAGATGCTCTACCAGCTGAGCTAACGGGTCAAAGTCTTTCAAGAGTCCCTCTTTAGGGCTTTCCGTTGCGAACGTGAGTGAAATTATAAGCAAAAAAATTTCATTTGTCAATACTTTTTTGGAAAAAATTTCAAAAAACTTTTCCAAAATTCTAAAAAAGCTCCTCTTGAGCAATATCGAATAGTAGTTTTATAGCATACATTGAAGCTTGAAACTGTATATAGTTTCTATCACCGCTAAAATGAAGGGTTTCCACTATCTCTTTGTGTTTGCTCTTCGCGCCTATTACTACGGTGCCTACGGGTTTTGTAGGAGTTGCGCCTCCGGGACCGGCTATACCGCTTATAGCCAATGCGTAATCGCTTTCACTAACTTTTAAAGCTCCTTTTAGCATTTCTCTTACGGTCTCTTCGCTAACCGCTCCATACTCTTTTAGCGTGTTGATTTTTACTCCAAGCCAAGCACTTTTAATCTCGTTTGCGTAAGTAACCAAAGAGCCTTTAAACACGTTTGAACTTCCCGGAAATTTTGTTAACATTGAGGCTAAAAGTCCTCCCGTGCAACTTTCGGCAAAGGTTATGTGCTTTTTTGTTGCGCTAAGTCTTTCTATTAGGTACTCAAAAATATTTTCCGCTACCGCAAGATTATTTGGCATAAGTAGTTTTGCATTTTGCACAAACATCGCAAGATCGCCGAATTTAGAGTTTTTTGCGTAAACTTTTATCCATTTTTTCGTAACTTCGGTATATGTTAAATTGATTTCATACGTATTTGCAAGATTGGAAAGTTTTTTTTCTATCTCATTTAAATCGATGTTAAAAATATTTAAAACGGCATATTCGACTCTATTCTCTAGAAAAATTGGAGGAAGTTTTTTAAGTTCTTCAACCTTTATAACGTTGATTTTTCGTTCCTCTCCTATTAAGAAAGAGTTTTTTTCAAATTTTTTGCTTTTAGAAGGTATTAAAATATTATCTTTTGCAATAAGTGTGTCGTCAAAAATGGTAGCTACTATTTTACTAACTATAGGGTAAGCTGAAGAGTTTGCGGCTATTAAAATATTGTTATATTTTTGATAAGCTTCACTTATTTCTATAAAAAGGTCTTTGTCATTATCCTCCAAAAATATCAGTGAATCGATTATTCCAAATTTTGCGTAGGATTCTCTTTTGATATACTCAATGAATTCCTGGTTCTCTTTTAGATTTTTTCCTACGGTTATCAATATGCTTTTCATGGTTTTTTCCTTGGATGGACTTGATAATCCTCATTACTCGATATTATATCCAAATCTCAGCGCTTCTTAATTACATTTTTTGTAAAATAAACATATTTTAAAATATTCTTAAAGAGGAAAATATATGGATTATAAAGATACTCTTCTTTTGCCAAAAACCACTTTCCCAATGAGAGGAAATCTTCCTCAAAACGAACCAAAAAGATATAAAAGTTGGTTTGAAAAAGACGTTTACAAAAAGATGAAAAAAAAGAGAGAAAATAGAGAACTCTTTACGCTTCATGATGGACCGCCTTATGCAAACGGACATATACACATTGGACATGCGTTAAATAAAATCTTAAAAGATATAATAGTCAAATTCAACTATTTTAACGGTAATGCGGTAAGATTTACGCCAGGTTGGGATTGTCATGGACTTCCTATAGAACAGCAAATAGAAAAAAAGCTAGGAACTAAGAAAAAAGAGTCTTTGCCGAAAACGAAAATAAGAGAGCTTTGCAGAGAACATGCAAAAAAGTTTGTTCAGATACAAAAAGAGGAGTTTAAGTCATTAGGAGTAGTGGCCGATTGGGAAAAGCCATATTTGACAATGGATTTCACATTTGAGGCAAACATCTATAGAGCATTATGCGAAATAGCCAAAAAAGGTCTTCTGGTTGAAAGGAACAAACCGGTTTATTGGAGTTGGGCGGCAAAAACTGCTTTGGCGGAAGCTGAAGTAGAGTATGAGGATAAAGTTTCTCCATCTATTTACGTAGCCTTTTGGCTAAAAGATGAAGCGCTAAAGAATATAGAAGAAGACAAGGCCGCCGTAGTTATATGGACTACAACTCCTTGGACGCTTCCTGCAAACGTAGCGGTTGCCCTAAATCCTCAAGAGAAGTATATTTTAACTATGGACGGCTATATAGTTGCCGAAAAGCTGTATGAAAACTTAAAAGAAAAAGGCGTAATAAAAGGTGAAATTAAAAAAGAGATTGAAGCGAAAACCTTGGAAGGGCTATTTGCCGAAAATCCACTTAACAAAAGAGAATCTAAAATAGTTCTAGGCGAACATGTAACTATGGATAGCGGAACAGGAGCTGTTCATACGGCGCCGGGACATGGTGAGGATGACTATAGAGTCGGTCTTAAATATAGCCTTGAGGTTATAATGCCCGTAGATGATGAGGGAAGATTTGACGAAACTATTATAAGAGAAAAACTTTTGCCTAATCCTCAGGAGTTTGTGGGAGTTAACGTTTTTGAGGCAAATGATAAGATTTTGGAGCTTTTAGGAGATAATCTTTTATTAAAAGAGGAGATAAAACACTCATATCCTCACTGCTGGAGAACTCACAAACCTGTAATTTTCAGGGCTACGAAACAGTGGTTTATAGCTGTTGACAAAGCTCCAAAAGGAGAAGAGAAGAGTTTAAGGGAGTTGGCTTTAAAAGAGATAGAAAAAACGCAGTTTTATCCCGAGTGGGGTAGAAACAGACTAAAATCGATGATAGAAAATAGACCGGATTGGTGTATAAGCCGACAGCGTGACTGGGGAGTTCCGATAGCTTTTTTTAGAAATAAAAAGACGGGAGAAGTCGTATTAGACGAGAAGGTTTTAAACTATATAGCTATGATTTTTGAAAAATTTGGAGCTGATGCCTGGTACTCTTTTGAGATTAAAGACCTTTTATATCCAGGAAGCGGTCTTAACCCGGAAGATTTAGAAAAAGTGAACGATATTTTAGATGTTTGGTTTGATAGCGGCTCTACTTGGTATGCGGTTTTAAAAAGTGGAAAATATGATTGCGGAAGATATCCAGCTGATCTATATCTTGAGGGAAGCGATCAACATAGAGGATGGTTTCAAAGCTCTTTATTGGTAAGTTCAGCCATAGAGCATAAAGCTCCTTTTAAAGCGATCCTTACTCATGGATTTACGGTTGATGAGAAGGGCGAAAAGATGAGTAAATCCAAAGGTAACGTTGTTGCTCCTCAAGATGTTGCCAAAAAATTCGGTGTAGAGATACTACGCCTTTGGGTAGCTATGAGCGATTATCAAAGCGATCTCAAAATAAGTGAAAACATATTAAAACAGATTGCCGAGCAGTATAGAAAACTTAGAAACACATTTAGATTTATGCTGGCAAATATCGACGACCTTGAGAAGATTATAGAAGATTTTGGAGTTTTAGATAAATGGATTCTTAAAAAGGCAAAAGAGATATTAGACGAGGTTGAGAACAATTTTAAAAATTATGAGTTTTCAAAAGGTTTTAATCTGTTAAATAATTTTATCGTTAACGAATTTAGCGGAATTTATCTAGATGTTTGCAAAGATAGACTCTATTGCGACGCTCTTGACGATCCTCATAGACGCGCTAGTCAAAGCGCTATGGCTTTGATTGCAAGATCGCTTTTAGGACTTATCGCGCCTGTTTTGACATATACGGCTGATGAGATAATAGAGCACGCGCCGAAAGTGTTAAAAGATAACAAAGAAGATATTTTTGACTTCGAATATATCTCTTTGCCTAAAATTGAAAGTGATTTTGATGAAGAGTTTATGCTTGAGGCGAGAAGAAGATTTAATGAAATAGTAGATAGTCTTAAAAAAGAGAAAATCGTTAAAAACTCTCTTGAACTTGTTATAGCAACCAATAGTGACAAGGTTTTGAGCCTTCCTGAGATTGAAAGAGAGGATTGGTTTATCGTTAGCGGTATTGATAAAGAGATAGGCGAAGAGATTTTGGGAAGTTTCCAGGTTGGCAAAGAGAAGTTTGATATAAGAAGAGCTGCAATGCATAAATGTCCAAGATGTTGGAAATACAAGGCTTTGGAGGATAACGGACTTTGTGATAGATGTAAAAAGGTGATAGATGGATCTAACTAAACCGGTTTCTGTAGAAGCGATAATTTTGGCGATACTATTTTTTGTAGTAATAACGGGTATGGGGATATTTTTTGTAAACAGATATAGGAGGAAGAGTTGATTACTTTAAAAGAGGCTTTGCGGTTAAATAAAGACGAACTAAAAGAGCTTAAAAAAGATTTGGTTAAAAAAATTGAAGAGACCAAAGATATAAATGCGTATATTGACATAAAAGACGCGGGAAAGGGTATTCCTATAGCTATAAAAGATAATATCCAGGTAGAGGGATGGAGTATAACTTGCGCAAGTAAAATCTTGCAAGGATATGTTGCTCCTTATAACGCCACAGTTGTAGAAAAGTTAAAAAGTTGCGGACTTTATCCGTTTGGTAGGACAAATATGGATGAGTTTGCTATGGGAAGCTCTACGGAAACCAGTTTTTACGGAAAAACTCTAAATCCGAAAGATCACTCTAGAGTACCCGGAGGAAGCAGCGGCGGAAGCGCTGCTGCAGTGGCCGCAGGTGCGGCCGTTGCAGCTCTTGGGAGCGATACAGGAGGGAGTATACGACAACCAGCCGCTTTTTGCGGAATCGTAGGTATGAAACCTACTTACGGAAGAGTTAGCAGGTATGGTCTAGCCTCATACGGCAGTAGTTTAGATCAGATAGGTCCTATGACTCAAAATGTTGAAGATGCCGCTCTTCTTTATGACATAATAGCGGGATATGATCCAAAAGACAGTACAAGCGCTCAGATAGAGCATATTCCGGTGGCGCCAAATCTTAATCCAAACAGAAAAATGAAAATAGGTATTGTCCCAAGCTATATAAAGGACGCTAGCGATGATGTTCAAAAGGCATATGATAAAGCTATAGAAGCTTTAAAAAGAGAAGGTCATACAATAGTTGAAGTCTCTTTAATGGATGCAAAATACGATATTGCCGCATATTATATTACGGCAATGGCCGAAGCAAGCGCTAACCTTAGTAGATATGACGGAGTTCGATACGGATTTAGAGCCGAAGCAAAAAGTTTAAAAGAGATGTATCAAAAAACTAGAACCGAAGGTTTCGGAGACGAGGTAAAAAGAAGAATTCTTCTAGGAACATTTGTGCTTTCTAGCGGCTATTA
>JALWIX010000062.1 GCA_027082175.1 Campylobacterales bacterium | reverse complement strand
TAGATCAGATTTCTATAACTGCGGCTTACGTTAACAGATTTGAGAGAGAAGAATCGATTTGGGATATTGAAAGAAAATTGAGGCAAAAGCTTCAAAACATACCTAATATCAAATATTTTACGGTTTTCGATTATGGAGCCACAGCGCTATCAAGCATTAGAGGCAATGTTGACGTAATGCTTAGCTCAGACGACATCAACTCTTTAAATGAAGTTTCACAAAAACTTTTAAATGTATTACACGAAACTAAAGGACTTGTAAGTGTAGCTAAAACATGGGATTTAGACAAAATAGCTTATAAACTTATTATCGACGAGCAAAAAGCTCACACTTACCAAATCACTTCCGATTTGATAGCAAAGCAGATTAGCATCTACTTAAAAGGTGCTCCTAGCGCATACAAATCGGTTAACAACTCTAACGATATATTGATAAGAGTTCGAGGAGCGGATCAAAAAAGAGCGCTTGAGATGTTAAATACTATGCTTATAGATACTCCTAAAGGGAAAATACCTCTTTCTACTTTTGCCAAATTAAAAAAGTTAACTGAGCCGAGTCTTATTACTAGAGAAGCTCTTGAATATACGGTAGATGTTTACGGCTTTAGAGAAAAAGCGGCAATATCTCATATAATGCAAAATTTTGACGAAGCTTTTAAGGGCGTGGAGTTGCCTTCAAACGTGCACTTGACGCAAACCGGAGATATAGCGCAGTTTGAAGATTCCGCTAAAAGAATGATCAAGGCGGTGGCATTTGGAATTGGGCTTATATTTTTAACTTTAGTCCCGCTTTTTAACTCTTTTAGAGCCCCGCTTTTGATCATATTTTCCATTCCTTTAACCTTAATAGGCGCTAGCTGGATACTGCTTTTGATGGATTATCATACATCTATGCCGGCAATGATGGGTTTTATACTTTTAAGCGGAATTATAGTAAATAACGCTATTTTACTGATTGAATTTGCTCTTTTAGGAATGAAAAAAGGGTTGGAAGCGAAAGAGGCTATGATTGAGAGTATTAAAATCAGAACAAGACCGGTATTGATGACGGCTTTTGCAACTACAGCCGGAATGTTGCCGGTTGCTTTGGGATGGGCTATTGGACTAGAGAGGCTTGCCCCTTTGGGAGCCGTTGCCATAGGCGGACTTATGGTAGGAACCTTTTTAACGTTAGTTTTTATTCCTATTTTATTTGTTTGGATATATCAAGGAAAAAAAGTTACCGAATTTTAAAGGAATATCAATGGATATAAAATTTCAAATAAAAGAGTACAAAAAAGAGTTGATATTAAAAAAAGCCGGAGATTTTTTAGAACAAAAAGGATTCGAAAAAACAAAAATGGCGGATATCGCTGATTATTGCGGTATTTCAGTAGGAGCTTTATATAATCATTTTGGTTCAAAAGAAGAACTTTTTTATGAATATGTCAAATATCAAATAGATATATTCGTTAAAAATCTTAAAAAAGGTTTTGAAAGTTTAGGATCGCCTAAAGAAAGATTAGAATTTTTCGTTAAACTAAAATTTGAAACATTTAAATCAAAAGTAAATCTTTTAAAAGATACGGTAGCCGGAGATCCTCTGTTTTTCGCAAAACTTAACGTAAACAAAGGCAACCCTGCTTTAAAAATATATGAGATTTTGGCTAAAGAGTTTGAAAGAATGGAAAATTTGAAAACAGACGACTATATAAAGCTTGCGTGTCTATTTCACTCTTTTACTTTCGGATATATAGAATATTGGCTAAATTATAAACAAGACAGTATTGAGGAGTTTGCCAAAGAAGCTTGCGACTTTTTTATAAAAGGTATAGTAAAATAGTCTAAAAAAACAAGACTAAATATGGACGTCATAATCGCAGGGGCAGGAAGAGTCGGTTTTAGATTGGCAAAGACTCTATCATTGAAACATAATGTTACAGTTATAGATAAAAACGCAAACGCTCTTGAAAAACTTCAAGAAACTATAGATATTTTGACTATTTGCGGCGATATAGAAAACCCGGAAACTTTTAAAGTCTTATCCGACAATAGTTTTGATATTTTCATAGCCGTAACCGATAACGACGAAATCAATATTCTCTCAACTTTAATAACGGATGATATAATAAACGTAAAAAGAAAAATAATTAGACTTAGAAATAGATACTTTGCAAAAAGTTCTATTGCCAATAAACTTGGAATTGACGATGCCGTTTTTCCATTCGCGTCCACTGCTCATTCCGTAAAATCTCTGCTAGAGTTTCCTAAAGCCAACAACGTAAAAGATTTTATTTTTACAAAATTTAAGCTTATATCCGTACAAATAACAAACAGCAAATCGGATGTGGAGTATCTTGAGCTTTTAAATAGCAAAAAAGCCGTAGTTGTAGGATACGAAAGAGAAAAAAGTTTTTTTATACCTAGAAAACGAGACACTATAAAACAAAATGATCTTATTTATATTTTTGGAGAAACGGATACCATCAAAGAATTATGTTCTTCGCTAGATACCCAAAACCCGAAAGAGCTAAAAAAAATCGCAATATTTGGAGCTGGTATATTAGGTATAGAGATAGCAAAAGCTCTTTTAAATAATAAAGTTGAAATAAAAATTATAGAAAAAGATCCAAAACTTTGCAAAAAGGCGTCCGAACAGTTGCAGGATAAAGCAATGGTAATCAATAGTAAGTATATAGAAGACTCTATTTATGAAGAGGAGAAGATCAAAAACGCAGACATGATAATAGCCACTAGCAATGAAGATGAAGAAAATATAATCAAATGTCTAGAAGCGAAAGAGTACGGCGTAAAAAAAACCGTAGCGATAAATAACAATATAGAGTTATACTACTTAATGCATAAACTTGGCATAGTGGCGGTAAGAGGACCTAAATCAAACGCTTACTACTCTATACTGGAAAAAATAGGCTCTAGTTCAATTATCGCAGAAAAGCACTATTGTGGCGGAAGAGGAACTATTTTCATGAGAAAAATATTTCCCAACTCGCCACTTATAGGCAAAAGCGTAAAACCTTTAAAACTTGACGATACGCTATCTTTTTATATAAGGGAAGAAGTAATCTTTGATTTTTATGATAAAATAACTTTAAAAGAGGGAGACGTGATAGTAGTTTTTATAAAGTCTTATTTAGAGGAAAAAGTAAAAGATTGGATCTACAATCTATAAAAAGTCTAGCTAAATTTATTAGCGCTATAGGTATAGGACTTTCCATACTATTTTTTATACCCATAATTTGCGCTTTCGTTTATAAAGAAGAGTTTGAGTCGCTTTTGGCATATATCTTACTCTTTTTAGGAATAAATTTCGTTATATTTTCTCTCCTTTCCAAACACCCCCTTAAAATGGGAATAAAAGAGTCTATATTGGCCGTAAATCTTATATGGATTTTGCTTGGAATTGTAGGCGGAGGAGCTTTATACATAACTACCGAGATAGAACTTGCGGACGCTTTTTTTGAAGCAATAAGCGGTTTTACCACTACGGGAGCCACAATTTTTATCAATATCGAATCACTATCGCATACGGCTTTAATAATGAGAAGCTTAATGCATTGGATAGGCGGAATGGGGATTATAGTTTTAGGAGTCGGACTTTTGACACTGATAAATCCAACCGGCTCTATGACTCTTTTCAAAGCCGAATCAACCGGTATTAAAACGGAAAAATTTACCCCGAAAATTAGAGATACCGCTATTAGGTTATGGTTAATATATGTAGTTTTGACAATGCTAAATATTTCTTTGTTATGGATTGAGGGAATGAGCTTTTTTGACGCTATTAATCACGCTTTCTCAACAATATCTACAGGAGGTTTTTCGACTAAAAACGATTCATTGGGTTTTTGGAGCGATAAGCCTTTGATTATATGGACAACCACTATTTTTATGCTGGTTTCCGGTCTCAATTTTATAGCGCATTTAAAACTTTTAAGAGGCGATACAAGCGGATATAGAAGCGAAGAAGTAAGATGGTATCTTATCATTTTTCTTACTCTCTCTTCAATTTTGACGATATATCTCATATATCAAGACAACGCTTCGTTTTTTGATTCTGTTACTCACTCATTTTTTACAATTTCATCTATGCTAACCACGACCGGTTTCGCCTCAACAGATTATGAGAAGTGGGGACAAACCGCAATGGCAATCATTATGATAGCTATGCTCATAGGGGGCAATGCGGGCTCTACGGCTGGTGGAGTAAAAGTTATAAGATATGTTGTTTTGTTTAAAAATCTTTTTGCGCAGATAAAACAGATACTCCATCCAAACGCTATTGTGGGAGTATTTATTGACAATAATAAAGTTTCAAATTATATATTGGGTAGCGTTACGGGATTTTTCTTTCTTTTCGCTATCACAAATATAGTTTTAACTCTATATTTATACGCAAAAGGCTATACATTTTTAACTTCCTTTAGCGCCTCTTTAGCCTGTATCGGCAACATAGGACCAGGTTTTGCCGACGTTGGACCTTCACAAAATTTTAGCTTTTTTTCCTCTTTCGATAAAATTATTTTAGCGATATTTATGATTATAGGAAGGTTAGAGTTTTACACTTTTATTATTTTATTTACAAAAGAACTTTGGAAAAAATATTGATTTTAAACCTACATTTTGACAATATAAAAACCTATGCGTCCTTCATCTTTATGCGTAGTTTAGTCTCTTTATAAGGATTAAACGCTAATCCAACAAAGCCTATCTACAACATAATTGAACTTAAAGCTTTAAATCAAGTATCAGATACTATAATAAATAGTAAAAGCGATATTGAGGAAACCGCTATGGACAAAAAAGAGTATAAAAAAATTCTTTATTATCTTCAAGTGGAATTAGTTAAGTTTCAAAGATATGTTATAGAGAAAGATTTAAAAGTCTGCACTCTCTTTGAAGGAAGAGATACGGCGGGAAAAGACGGTACGATAAAAAGATTTACGGAGCATTTAAGCCCAAGAGACACAAGAGTAGTGGCTCTTAGTAAACCAACCGAAATTGATAAAAAATTTTGGTATTTTCAAAGATATATCCACTACCTCCCAAGAGGAGGCGAGATGGTCTTTTTCAATAGAAGCTGGTACAATAGAGCGGGAGTGGAAATAGTTATGGGCTTTTGTACGGAAGAACAGTATGAAAAATTTATGGAGCAAGTCCCGAATTTTGAACATCTTTTAGTTCATGAAGGTATGTTCTTAACAAAATATTATTTGGATATTTCTAAAGAGGAGCAGAAAAAAAGACTTGAAGAGAGAAAAAAAGACCCTTTAAAACAGTGGAAAATAAGTCCTATAGACGAAAAAGCCCAAAAACTTTGGAAAGAGTACTCTATAGCTAGAGATGAAATGTTCGCAAAAACCCACTTTGCATACGCCCCTTGGTATGTTGTAAGAGCGGACGATAAAAAAGAAGCCAGAATAAACACAATAAAACATTTTCTTAATAGATACGAATATCCCGGAAAAAACAAAGAGCTTTTAATTTATGACCCCAAAATAGTTTTCGAGTTTGATACAAGCTGTTACAAAAAAGGATTGATCGCACCTTAATAAAAAAGGAGTCAAAAATGGGGAGCATAGAAAGAGATATGTTTAGATATATAGATGCTTTGGTAGAGCAAAGCTTTAAAGAGGCAGCGGAAATTTTACAAGAGCATATAAAAAGGTGTGACGAAAACACATCCCTCATACTTCAAGGATTCATAGACGCAGCCAAAACACTTGAGGCTTTTGAAAAAGAAAATTTTGATGAATTAGAACTTTTATGGAACAGTTATGAAAACTCAAAAAAATATCTCACGCCAAAAAGCAGATACTACTCTATATTTTTAGAAATGTCGTTAGTTGTGGAAGATATAAAAGATAATATGGAAAATTTTCTATAATATAAGGAGTTGCATTGAGACTGGATTTTAAAAATCTTAACCCTTTGCAAAGATACAAGATAATGAGCCATACCGTTGTGCCTAGGCCTATAGCTTGGATAGTTACGGAATATAAAGATACAATAAATATTGCGCCCTTTAGCTACTTTATTCCGCTCTCATCAGAACCTCCGACTCTAATAGTATCTATAGGACATAAAAAAAACGGCGAACCCAAAGATACGCTTAAAAACATTTTAAAAACAAAAAAATGTACTATTTGTTTTGTTTCCCAAGAAATGCTAAAAGATATGCATTACACCTCAAAGGATCTGCCTTACGGCACAAGCGAAGCAGAATATTTCAATATAGATACAAAAAGAGTTTTTGAAGAGTTTCCGCCTATGATAAAAAGTTCCCCTAGCGCCTTTTTCTGTACTCTAAATCAAGTAGTTGATTTAAAAGGGAGCAAAACGGTTCCTTTGATTTTAGAGGTAGAGAAATATCTTGTTGACGATAAATTCGTAAGAGATAAGGAAAAACTTCATATAGAGTTAGATTTGATCGCAAGAGTAGGAAAAGAGTACTCTATTTGTAAAGACAAGATAACGCCTCCCGTTATACCTTAAATTTGCAGCGATAAAGCGGGATCGGAGAGTAAAATTATTATACGTTCGTTAATTATTTTAACGGTTTTATTTTAGATAGCCGACTACTCTATGAGTATTCCTTATCACTTTACACTTACGCTTTTTGTTAAAATATCAAAATAAAAGGAGCAGCTATGGTTGCGGATGCTTGGCTATCAAAAGAGTTAGAAGATAAAAGAGTCTTATGTCTGGCATGTGCGCACGCTTGCAAACTTGCGCCGAACGAATTTGGAAAGTGCGGCGTTAGGGTTAACGAAGATGGCAAATTAAAACTTACGGTTTACGCTCTTGCCGCAGCGGCTAATATAGACCCAATAGAGAAAAAACCCCTTTTTCATTTTTTACCAAATAGCAAAGTTATGTCCATAGGTACGGTAGGATGTAATTTTAGTTGTAAATTTTGTCAAAATTGGGAGATTAGCCAACATCCGCAAAGCCATAATTACGAAGTTTTTGGATATGATTTGCCGCCTAAAAAAATAGTCTCTTTAGCATTAGAGGCGCAATGCAAATCTATAGCTTATACCTATAACGAGCCGGTAGTTTTTTTCGAATATACTTACGATACTGCAAAGCTAGCTTACGAAAAAGGATTAAAAAACGTATATGTAACGAGCGGTTATGAAACAAGAAAAGCGATTGACGAACTTACACCATTTCTTGATGCAATGAATATAGATATTAAATTTTTTAAAGATGAAAGCTATCGAAAAATAAGCGGCGCAAAACTCAAACCGGTTCTTGAGACCGTAAAATACGCACACTCAAAAGGGATATGGATAGAGATCACCACGCTTATCATACCCCGTATCAACGATAGCGACGAAGAACTTAGAGATATTGCGAAATTTATAGCCGATATTGATCCTAATATACCTTGGCACATCTCAAGATTCCATCCGGATTTCAAAATGCTAGACCGTCCGGCAACGCCTGTGGAGACTCTAAAAAGAGCTTATCAAATAGGAAAAGAAGAGGGATTAAACTTTATCTATATAGGCAACTATCCAGATACTGACTTAGAGTCCACATACTGTCCAAACTGCGGATTTAAGGTTATAGATAGATTTGGATACATAGGAGAAATAGTCAAAAATCATCTAAACGAAAAGGGAGAGTGTCCAAAATGCTCAAACCCTATACCGGGCGTATGGGGATAATTTATCTTATATCGATTTTTATGTATCCTTTACCGTCGCTTGCCCAATTCTTTATAATTTTTTTATCTTCCTCTGAGAGTTTAGCTTCGGGATTTAGCCATAAGTATTGGGGTAAAGGCATTGCTAAATTTACGCTTCTATAGATAGATTTTTTAAGTTTTTCTCTCTTTTCTTCGTCATAATCCTGCCAAATGCTAAAATTTAAAGCCTTTCTTCCCTGAACAACATCTCTTCTAACAATCCATTTCATAGGAGCTACATCCGCATACCATGGCCAGCGTGTCTCGTATGAGTGGCAATCGTAACAGCTTCTTTTTAAGATATCCATAACTTTAGTCGGAGCTTTAATCTCTTTGCTTTTATCCACGGGAGGATTAACTTTTTCATAAGAAGGAATAAACTGAAATATTAAAAATACCGCCGCCAATACTCCTAGATATAGATAGAACCCTTTCATCAACCCTCCTTTTTTACTGCCGCGACTAGTTGAAAGTGTTTAAATAGCCTAAATGATATGGTATTATAAAACAAAAAAGGGATTTTTATGAAGAAACTTTCTATATTTTTATCTTTTCTTTTCGTAATGTATGCAAACGAGCCAAAAATTTTAAATGTTGATTGCAAAAGAGCTGTAGATAACAGCTACTCCTTTTTTGTTACTGTAAAACATAACGACACTTCTAGCGAGCATTACGTGACAAGGTGGGAAGTATTGAGCGAAAAAGGAGATATTTTAGCTATCAGGATATTATACCATCCCCATATAAATGAACAGCCATTTACTAGAGCCCTTTACGATATAGAGTTGCCAAACATAAGCAAGGTATATATCAGAGCTTACGATATCGTTCACGGATACTCTAAAAATTATGAAGTTATACTCCCTTGAGTTTAAAACTCTATCTTTTGGATTATAGGGTTGAAAGCTTTAGAACTAACTAGCACTTTATCGCCTATTTTAAGCTCTTTCGCCTCCTCTTTAGGTATTACGCTTTTTATTATATTTGAGCCAAAACTCAACGTTAAAACGCAAAGAAAATCCTCCTCCTTAAGATCAAGTATAGTCGCATCGAACTTAAAAGATGAAGCCACTTTTGCCTCTACGAATATCTCAAAGGGCGAAGCCTCTTTTTTGATTTCTCCTTTTTCTAGCACGAAAACTTTGTTGCAGAGTTTAAAAATCTCTGAAATTTCGTGCGAAACTAAAATAGTAGTTACTCCGAGTCTTTTGTGTATCTGAGCCAATTCATCTTGCAATTTAGATCTCATTTTTACATCTAAAGCAGATAAAGGCTCATCCAAAAACAGTATTTTAGGTTCCCGCATCAAAGCCCTGATCAAAGCTACTCTTTGCTTTTGTCCTCCCGAAAGTTGATGCGGATATCTATCTTTTAGTTTATCAAGCTCTATAAGTTTTAGTAAAAAATCTGCCTTTTGTCTGTCGTTTTTAGCAAAAAGAAGATTCTCATATACGCTCATATTGGGAAAAAGCGTATAATCTTGAAACACAAAACCTATTTTTCTTTTTTGAACCGGCATATTAAAACCGGTTTGGCTATCAAACCACACCTCCCCTTCTACTACTATTTTTCCTTCGTCAGGTCTCTCAAGTCCGCTAAGTATCCTAAGCAGCGTGGTTTTTCCGGCTCCAGACTCGCCAAAAAGGGCTAAAAAGTCTCCTTTTTGAATAACTCTATTTACTTTAAGCAAAAGGTCTTTAGCCAATCTTTTCTTTATATCTATCTTGATCATACGCGTACTTTTTTATTGAGAGTATAGACAATCAATAAAATTAAAAAAGAGACCGACAATAAAACAAGCGCATATCTGTTGGCTATATCGTAGTTAAGCGCTTCCACTTCATCATAAATAGCGATAGAGGCTACCTTTGTTTCTCCCGGGATATTGCCTCCAATCATCAAAACAACTCCAAACTCTCCTATCGTGTGAGCAAAAGAGAGTACCACTCCCGTTATTAAAGAGGGTTTTATATTGGGTAGCAAAACTTTAAAAAATGTCTCTAACTTCCCTTTTCCTAATGTATAAGAGGCTTCTATCAAAGATTTTGGAATAGTCTCAAAACCGGACTGGATTGGCTGAACCAAAAAAGGAAGAGAGAATATGATCGAACCCAATACCAATCCTTCAAAAGTAAAAACCGCTTTAAAACCTATGCTCTCTTCCAAAAATCTCCCTAAATAACTCTCAGGGCTAAAAAAAAGCAGCAGATAAAACCCCAAAACGGTAGGAGGCAAAACCAGCGGCATACTGACAATCGTTTCAAATATAGGTTTTAGTTTAGATTTTGTATAAGCTAGAAAGTAAGATATAGGTACGCCTATAACCAATAAAATGGATGTTGTAACGAAAGCTAGTTTAAATGTTAAAAGCAGAGTCTCTAAAAAGTCGCTCTCCATTACAACTCCATAATCGCAAGTTCGTTTGATTTCACAAAAGCGAAAACCTCATCGCCTACTTTAAGCTCCAAGTCTCTTAAGGCGTTATAAGTAATCAATGACATTACTCTTTCATTTTTATAATCAAGCGTTATCAAAGCTAAAATATCGTTATATTCAATATGAGTAATCTTACAAAAAAATCTGTTTTGCAAGCTGATTTTGCACTCTCCTTTTGCGATACTCACTTCGCTCTCTTTAAATACCATCCATACTTTCTTATTTTTTTTGACAAAAGGCAATAAGGAACTATTTTGAACGATCAAAGAAGTGAAACTATCTTCAAAAGCCCTTAGCTTAACAATAGTAAACTCTCCTTTGCTTTTTACCTCCTCTATGACCGCTGCGATTTTGTTCATCTTTTAGCCTCAACTTTCAATCAACTTCATATCCGTATCTTTTTAAGATACTTTTCGCTTTTTCGCTAAAAAGAAATCGGTAAAATTGTAAGACTTCGTTTTTTTGCTTTTTATATCCATGTTTTGTTACTATTACACCCTGTTTTATAGGTTCATAAAGAGTTTTATCCATCTCGATCCACTCTCCTTTTCCTCTCATCTTAGGACTCAAAACTACGGCTTTTGCGCTAAAACCGGCATCGGCAATTTTCGAGGCAATATATTGGTTTGTTTGAGAAACGCTATCGCCAAAAATTAGCTTTTTCTTAACTTTGTCAAAAACTCCTTTTCTTTTTAAGACCTCTATTGCGGCTTTCCCGTATGGAGCATTTTTAGGATTGGCAAGGGCTATCTTTTTTGCCTCTTTTATTAAACTCTTTTCCCAATCTTTTAAATCTATTCCCTTCATTGTCCATAAAACCAAAGTTCCTTTAGCGTATAATTTTGGCTTAGTAGCCGCATATCCTTTTTTATATAAAAAGAACGGATATTTCATATCCGCCGATAAAAATATATCGTATGGCGCGCCTTTAGTTATCTGCAACGAAAGTTTTCCGCTAGATGAGACTACCTTTTTTACCTTTTTGTTATAAGTTTTTTCAAACTCTTTTATGATGTCATTAAGGGCGTATTGAACGTTGGCCGATGCCGCTACCGTTATAGCGGCGTTAGCGCAAACACCTAACAATAAAAATAATAATGTCTTAAGCATATCTGCACTTTCTTTATATTTTTTAAAATATAATGAAAAAGCGCTGAATAGAAGTTTAAATCTTTCTTATATCCAAATAAGTACCGCTAGGATACTCTAAAAATTTCGAAAAACTATCTATAAGAAGTCTTGCCGCGTCAACCGGCTCCATCTTGGAAGACTCTTTTAATCTTTTAACGGTTGGAAATCTCTCCTCGTCACCATTATCAATAATATACTCCATCATAGGAGTCATTATAAGTCCGGGAGCTAAAGATATAAGATGAGAGTTTGGCATCTCGTTTGAATAGAGTTTTATAAGCATATTTAAAGCCGATTTGCTCAAAGCGTAAGCGTTCCATCCTCGGCTTCCGCTAACGCTAGCTCCGCTGCTAATCGCGACTATCTGTTTTACCGTTTTACCTTTTAGAAAATCCAAAATAACTTTGTTTGCCCATACGTTTAAACTCATAACGCTCTCTATCTCATATAGGCTTGTTTCACTCATATCTTTTAGCCCGCCTAAAACTCCGGCGTTTAAAATAGCGATATCCAGCTCTACATCTTTTAGTAAAATCTCCAAAGCGGTTTTTATCTCTTCAGTGGCGAAAAGATTGAGCGCTTTAAAGTGTAGATTGTCGAAGTTTTGCAAAGATTTTGGACAGTTTCTGCTTATCGCATATACCTCTTCGCCCGCTTCTAGATACTCTTTAGCCAAAGCTTCTCCAAGTCCACTTCCGATACCTGTGATAAATATTTTCATTTTGGCTCCTTGTCTATCTTTTGATTTTTTTAGATTTACCGAAACCTCCGCCGCCTGGAGTCTTGATAAGTAGTATATCCCCAACTTTTGCTTTAAAAGCGGCTCTTGAGGTTAAGTTGTATCTTTTATCCTCTCTTATCAATATATTTTCTCCCCTTTTACCATTTGATCCGCCTTTTAATCCATAAGGGGAAAACACTCTTCTCTCACTCAAAATCGCAACATCCAAAGGCTTTAAAAACTCTATCTCTCTTACTACCCCCTCTCCTCCTTTAAACTCTCCGCATCCGCCGCTCTTTTCTCTTAAACTAAATCTGCAAATCCTAACAGGATATCTTCTTTCGATTATCTCTACGTCGGTTATTTTGGTATTTGTCATATGTGTATGCACGCCGCTAGCTCCATCACCATAACAAGTCGCGCCTGCACCTCCCGCTATAGTTTCGTAGTAGCCGAAACTATCATCGCCAAAAATAAGGTTGTTCATACATCCTTGGGAGGCGGCTGCAGCTTCAAAAGCTTTAAATATCACATCTACAATTCTTTGTGATGTAGTAACGTTCCCGCCAACAACTGCAGCCTTATGTGAAGGATTTAACAAAGAGTTAACATCGGTCAAAATTTTCACCGGCTTTATCAACCCTTCATTTAAAGGAATATCCTCATTTAACATAACTCTTAAACTATAAATCACAGCAGACCTTAAAACTGATAAAGGAGTATTTTGATTTGAAAAAAGCTCATAAGAAGAACCTCTAAAATCAAAAACAGCACTGCCCTCTTCATCAATATCTACTTTTAAGGCTATTTTTGCTCCATTATCCAAAAAGTCTTCTGCCAAAAACTTATTTTTCTCCAATTTTTTAAAAAACTCCCTAATTTTGTTTTCACTTATATTTTGAATCTCCTCCATAAACCATAAAACTTTTCTTCTATCTTCTCTTAAAAGCTCTTTTATCCCCTCTACTCCTTCCATGTTTGCGCTAACCTGAGCTTTTATATCACTTATATTATCTTCAATCCTTCTTGCACCGGCGCTCTCTAAGAGCGCTCTTAATATATTTTCTTTAAATTTGCCATTTTCAACTATCTCAAAGGCCTCAAGTTTTGCTCCTTCCTCATCCAAACTCTTTGAAAATGGAGGCATACTGCCCGGAACTATCCCTCCTATATCTGCATGGTGACCTCTGCTTGCAACCCAAAACAGAATTTTGCCATTTTCAATATATGGAGTAACTACTGTTATGTCTGGAAGGTGTGAGCCGCCCTCATATGGAACATTAGTGATAAAAGTAGGGAGTGCAGAGCAAGTTTTTAGTAATCTTTGTTTAAATTTTTTGATTATTGATTTTACTACACTGCTCATTGAGCCAAGATGTACCGGTATGTGAGGCGCGTTTGAGATAAGGTTTCCATCTTTGTCAAAAATAGCGCATGAAAAATCTTCTCTCTCTTTTATATTGGTTGAAACCGCGGTCTTCTTTAAAATATCTCCCATTTTTGTCGCTATAAATCCAAACCTATTAGACAAAAGTGATATCTCAACCTCTTTAAAGCTCTTTTTATTTTTTAGCTCTTCTAAAAAAATCTCTAAGTCTCCATACTCATTAACTATCGTCTTACTCGCCTCATCAAGTACAATTGTAGAGGTTTCTTGAATCACAAGAGCCGGACCTTCAATCACCAACCCTGGCGAAATATCCACATAAACATCAGCATCCTGCCATCTTCCATTTAAATAGATTCTTCTTTTTTTAACAGGTTTAACATCTCTTTTTTCTAACTTCTGCCTTTTAAAAGCTCTACTTTTTTTAATAAATGAGATTTTTACCGAATCAACTACTATCTCTTTATCTAAAATAAACCCAAAAAGTCTTTTATGAGCATTTTCAAACTCATCTATTAAGTTTTTGCTACATATGATCTCTAAAGGTGTATCTGTTCCTTCATACTTCAATAATAGATATTTTTCCACCTCATCAAAATCCTCATTTTTAAATTCACTAAAAATCTTTTCTATATTTACTTCTTTGAGTCTTTTATCTACACTCTTTTGATAACTTTTCACAATATCCGCATTTGCTATTCCAACAGCAGATAAAATTCCGGCATTTTTATGTATAAAAATCTTTCTTATTCCAAGTTTTCTTGCGACAGCTAAGGCATGCTGACCGCCAGCCCCTCCAAAACTACAAAGTATGTGATCTTTTACATCTATCCCTTTTTTAACAGTTATCTCTTTTATAGCATTTGCCATATTTTCATTTGCTACATCTAAAAAACCTTCGGCTACCTCTTCAACACTTTTTTTAACCTTTATTGCAATTTTCTCAAACTCTTTATAGGCTGCTTCTTCATTTAAAGGCTCATCTTTGTTTTTTCCAAAGATTTTTGGGAAAAACTCTGGATCTAATCTTTTTGTAACCAAATTTGCATCGGTTATACTCAAGTATCCGCCTTTTCCATAACAAACAGGACCAGGATTGCTTCCGCTACTCTCTGGTCCCACTAAAAACATTTTGTTTTTATAAAAAAGTCTGCTTCCTCCGCCAGCCGCAACCGTATATATATCTACACTTGGAGTTGCAACTCTAACTCCAGATATCTCATCTTTATACTTTAACTCTATTTTTCCATCATATCTGCTAACATCTGTGCTTGTCCCACCCATATCAAAACCGATTAGAGGAGCTCCGTTATAGATAGTTTTTAGCGCAACAACTCCGCCGGCAGGACCGCTTAAAAGTGCAACACTCCCCCTGAAATCTTCTGCCTTACACAATCCCCCATCAGACTTCATAAAAAAGAGTTTCTCTCTATCTCCTTTAAAATTTTTCAAAATGTTTTGGATATATTTTTTCAAAACCGGAGTCAAATATGCATCGACTACCGTTGTATCACCCCTATCCACAGCTTTAATTGTAGGAGAAATTTCTGAAGATATTGAGATATTTGTAAACCCAAGATCTTTGGCAATCTCTAAAATCTTTTTTTCATGAGCGTTAAATCCGTAAGAGTGAAGCAGTACTACTGCTAAAGATTTTGATTTTATCTTTTTTAGTTTCTCTCTTATCTCTTTTTCGTCCAACTCTTTTAATATCAAAAAGTTATCCCCTTTGGGATAAACCCTCTCATCAATCTCTACAACCTCATCATATAAAGGTTTTGTTTTATTGATGTTTAGTGCAAAAATATCCGGTCTGTTTTGATACCCTATATCAAGCAAATCTTTAAAACCTTTTGTTATCAAAAGAGCAATTTTTTCCCCTTTTCTCTCAAGCAGCGCATTTGTAGCGACAGTAGTTCCAAGTCTAATCCACTCAAAATCTTTTAAATCTATTAAATCTGGTTTTTTTCCAAAAATCTCTTCTAAAATCGCTCTTACGCCTTCACTATTTGCATCATCATAGGCGTCACTCTCACTTAAAACTTTTTTTACATAAACTCTGTCTTTATATATCGCGTAAACATCTGTAAAAGTTCCGCCTCTATCTATAGCTATTTTAAGCATTTTATCTCCGTTGGCAAGAAAATGTTTTTGATGATATTATAACTGAAGATAGGTATACATCGAGACAGTTTTGAACAGCAAAATCGCTATTATTTTTTAACCCAGCTTTTTCAATAAAACTTGTTGCAGTAATGCTGGGCTCCAAAATCAAATGCTTTAAATAAAATGTAAGTATTAATGCAAAACTCTATTGAAAGACTAAGTTTAATAAATATATTTTTCAAAAAATTGTTTACTACTTAAAATTTCTATATTGCCACTTTTTATAAAACCTTTGTCATTTGTTATGATAACATCACAGTTTAAATTTTTAGCAACAATATATTGAACACTATCTTCAAAATCCTCATTTTCCAACGATAATGCTTTTTGTATTATTTCATTGTCTGCACCAACTATTTCAAAAGTATCACTTAAAAGTTTTATAAACTCTTTTATATTTTTTTAAAATACCAAGTTCTAGCTGTTTAATAGAACAAT
>JALWIX010000061.1 GCA_027082175.1 Campylobacterales bacterium | reverse complement strand
GAAATTTATAGCTCCTATATTGGTCTATATTATTTTTTCGGCTTTTTTAACTATTATATTGGTACCGATTTTTACATATATAGATAAAAAAGGTCTCCCTGCGTTTATAGCTTATTTTATTACGCTGACCATATTTATACTAATTTTTATTACTATTTTTGTATTAATAGATAATTCAATTCAAGGTTTTTTATCTAATCTACCCGAATATCAAGAAAAATTTAACGAATACAAATTTTTAGTACAACAAATTATTAATAAATATAACTTAAATATCAGTTTGGAAAATATAGATATATTTACTATTATCAATCAATCTTTTAAAAAAATAGGCTCTATTGCCACAAGTATTTTAATAATAATTATAGGGGTAAGTTTTTTGCTTTTTGAGTCAAAGAGTTTCGGCAGGAGAATTTCCAAAATAGTTAACAATAAAATCAATTTAAAAAATTTCTATAACAACACTCAAAAATATTTTTTAATCAAAACATTTACAAGTTTTCTTACTGGTCTATTTATAGGATTGATGCTCTATTTTTTTGGGGTAGACTTTGCTTTTTTATTTGGATTTTTAGCTTTTTTGTTCAACTTTATTCCTGTGATAGGCTCTATAATAGCCTCAATTCCCGGTATCTCCATCGCTCTCGTTACTCAAGATTTATGGATTACTTTTTATGTAGGCTTATTATATCTTGTTATAAATATTTTCATTTCAAATATATTAGAGCCTAAAATTATGGGAGAAGGTTTGGATCTATCTCCGGCGGTAATTTTCTTCTCCCTTTTATTTTGGGGTTGGATATTTGGAATAATAGGCACTTTTTTGGCCGTACCGTTAACAATGACGTTAAAATTGGCTTTTGAAAGTTCAAACGATACAAAATTGATCGGAGAACTTATGTCTAGACATAAAAAAAATTAGTTATAAATTAACAAATTTTTTCTAATTCTTCCCAGTAATAATTCATTATTTTTAAATAGCTTTTAAATCTCTCACAAGATATTTCGCCTCTTTTAACCGCCTCTTTTACTTCGCAACCAGGCTCGTTAGTATGAGTGCAATCAGGAAATTTGCAAGAGTATCTTAAAAACTCTCTAAAATAGAGCCTAACCTCTTTTTTATCCATAAAATAGGTAGCTTCAACCCTGCTAAATCCTGGAGTATCGGCAATATACGAGTTTTCATTAAACCTATAAAGCGTAACCGCCGTAGTGGTATGTCTTCCTCTTTTTAGCTTTTCGCTAACTTCACCGGTTTTTACAGGGATATTAAGAAGTCTTGATAGTATGGAACTTTTTCCTACGCCGCTTGGTCCAGCTAAGATAGAGATATCTCCTTTTATAAAATCTTTCAAATTCTCAACCTCTTCGTCTTCTATTGCGCTTATAGCTTTTGTCTCATATCCGGCCTTTTTATAGATGTTCATCCATTTTTGGAGCAACTCTTTTTCACTATCTTTTAAAAGGTCTGTTTTATTGAAGATAATTACTGGTTCTAATCCTTTAAACTCGTAAACAGCCAAAAAGTTGTCTAGCAAAAAATTATCAAAATCAGGATTTTTTATGGCATTTACAACTAAAACATTATCTACGTTTGCAACGGGAGGACGATTTAGAAGGTTTTTTCTTTGTCGAATCTTTTCAATAACAAAACTGTCATCTATCACTTCTCCTTCCACAAAATCTCCAGCATAGAGTTTAAGTTTTTTTATCTTTTTCCTTAGTATTCCATTAAAAGTTTCGAAAGTGTTAAGAAGCGTTATTTTGCTGCTTCCCGCGCTTCTATAAGTAACGATGCCTTTAACACTCATCTTTAAGCACCGCACCGTTTGAAGCATTCGTAACCAAAGCCCTATACTGTCTTAGCCATCTTCCTTTTATATCTTTGGTTTTCGGTTTAAAAGCCTCTCTTCTTCTTTCAATCTCTTCATCGTCTATTTTCACTTCTAGAGTATATGTATCTACGTTAATATATATCTCGTCTCCATCTTGTAAAAGTCCTATAACTCCGCCTTCTGCAGCTTCTGGAGAGACATGTCCAATACTTGCTCCTCTCGTAGCGCCGCTAAATCTTCCGTCGGTTATGAGAGCGACTTTATCTCCAAGCCCCATGCCCGCAATCAAACTAGTGGGCGCCAACATCTCTTGCATTCCAGGACCCCCTTTTGGCCCCTCATATCTTATAACTACAACGTGTCCCGGCTTTACCTTACCGCCTATTATTCCATCAATTGCCTCTTGTTGAGAATCGAAACAGATAGCCTTTCCTGTAAATTCTCTCATATTGGGATCGATCCCGGCAGTTTTAACAACTGCTCCCTCTTTTGCCAAATTTCCATATAAAACAGCAAGTCCTCCAACTTCGCTGTAAGGGTTTTCGATCGTATGGATTATCGATGTATCAATAATTTTTGCATCTTTTATCCTATCTTCTACGGTACCGCCTTCTATGACAGGATTATCTAGATATAGTACGGTATCGCTTCTTTTGCTCGCCTCTTTCATAACCGCGCTTACGCCGCCTGCTCTATTAATATCTTCCATGTGGACTGTTTGCAAGGATGGAGAAATTTTTGCGATATGAGCTACGCTTTTGCTTATCTCATTTAATCTACTCAATTTAAAATCTACTTTTGCCTCTTTAGCTATAGCCATCATATGAAGTACCGTATTTGTACTTCCACCCATCGCCATATCAACGACAAAAGCGTTATGGATAGCTTTTTCGTTTAATATATTTCTTATTTTATATTGTTCAGTTAGATGCTCATCTTTTGCTATTTCGCAAACTCTTCTAGCCGCTTTTCTTAAAAGCTCTTCTCTCTCAGGCGTTAGCGCTAAAATAGTGCCGTTTCCTTTTAGTGCTATTCCCATAGCTTCCATTAGCGTATTCATAGAGTTAGCGGTGAACATCCCGCTACAGCTTCCGCCGCTAGGACAAGCTTCACACTCTATCTCATAAAGCTCATCTTCACTCATTTTGCCTTCGGCTACCTTACCGACAGCCTCAAACGCTGTAGCAAGATCGATAGGCGTTCCATCGGAGAGCTGCCCAGCTTTCATAGGGCCGCCGCTTACAAAAACGGTAGGCACGTTTACCCTCAAAGCTCCCATAATCATACCGGGAGTTATCTTATCGCAGTTTGGTATACAGATAAGCGCGTCAAGTTTATGAGCGTTCATTACAGTCTCAATAGAATTTGCGATTATTTCTCTACTTGGCAGTGAGTAAAGCATACCGTCATGTCCCATAGCGATACCGTCATCTACGCCGATGGTATTGAACTCAAAAGGCACGCATCCACACTTTTTAATCTCATCTTTTATAATTTCAGAATATCTGTTAAGAAAAAAGTGGCCCGGGATAATCTCTATAAAAGAGTTTGCAACACCTATAAAAGGTTTATCAAAATCCTCATCTTTAAGTCCTGTTGCTCTAAGCAGACTTCTATGTGGCGCTCTTTGATACCCTTTTTTTATCTCATCGCTTCTCATAAATCTCCTTTATTACATCTACCTTATTTATGGCTAATTATAGCCAAAATCCCGTATTGGTTCAAAAGATATCATACTTTTTTCAAAAGAGGAGATCGGATATGTGCGTTGGCGGCTAAAATCAAAATGTTATAAAGGATATGCCTTGATTTTTATAAAACCTGTAAAAAGATAAGAGTCTAAAAGAGTGGCAGGTAAGTGTTTAAATAAAATTTCGTTTATGAAAAACTATATTTGATTAAGTTAATTAATTGGCTTATCGGTTTATTAAACAAATCTAAATACCCCAGTTTATATAATCTAAATCTTTGGTAAAATCTCTTCTTGAATATCATAATGAGTGCCATATGTTATGGACTTATACAACTTATTGACAAACAAGTGTTTTTTAAATATAATTTCATTCCAATTTGAGTTCGGGGCGTAGCGCAGCCTGGTTAGCGCACCTGGTTTGGGACCAGGGGGTCGGGGGTTCAAATCCCTCCGCCCCGACCATTTCCACGATGGTGGGTGTAGCTCAGTTGGTTAGAGCACCAGATTGTGGCTCTGGGGGTCGCCGGTTCGAATCCGGTCATCCACCCCATTGTTTGAGCCTTTGAAAGTTGTAAGTAAAAGTTTATAAAATTTTTAGCCTATGGGTCTTTTGCTGGGGCGTAGCTGAAGGCCTAAATCAGATGCGCCCGTAGCTCAATTGGATAGAGCAACGGACTTCGGATCCGTAGGTTAGAGGTTCGACTCCTCTCGGGCGTGCCAACCTGAGATAGAAGATGTGCGCTCGTAGCTCAGCTGGATAGAGCAACGGCCTTCTAAGCCGTAGGTCCCAGGTTCGAATCCTGGCGGGCGTACCACTTTAAACTAAATATTGCGGGAGTGGCGGAACTGGCAGACGCGCCAGACTTAGGATCTGGTGCCGCAAGGCGTGGAGGTTCAAGTCCTCTCTCCCGCACCATTGATCCTCCTAAAATCTTCATAAGATTAGGCTCATGAAAAATAAAATCTTCGTTTTTCCTATAGTTATAAAACAAATATTTGGCAATATTTGGAGAAAGTTATCTAAAAAATAATGGATGATTTTAGTTTCTTTGAAAGTTTTTTATAAAGTTTTCTAAATAATTTTCTCTGTTTAAGTTCTTCAAACTCCATATCTCCTATTAATTTTCCTACGCTTAAAATCGTATCAAATGGAAAATCTCTCTCTTTTAAAAACTCTTTGATATGGTCTCTTTGCACTTCGAGGTCTTGATGTCTTCCTAAAATGTCTTGAATGTTTTTGCAGTTTTTTATAAATGTTTGCGTTTCTCTTTTATGATAGAAGTGAGAGAAGAACTCTAGTAAATAGCGAATCCTTTTAAATTGGATTCTTAATTCATGATATTTATAAGCAGGTGTGTTTTTTGTTATCGATTTTGCTAAGAGAAATATCTTTTTTTCCCTTTTTGTTATAATTTTATACGAAGTGACAATGATTGGAAAGTTAGCTTTTGCGGTAAACGAAATCGAGTCAATCAGATTTTTGATATTTTTGAATTTGTCACTTTTAAAAAATCTTAATATACTATTTTGCTCTTTTTGTTGAATCTCTTGTAATCTATTTTTGAAATCTTTTAAATAATTTTTCATAGAAGGAGGAAGATGTAAGAGATATTCATCGAAATTGGAAAGTAAAACGTCTATATCTCTTTTTTTATTTGTGAGTGACATAATCTCTTTTGTATGGAAATATATGGCTGTATACCACTCTTTTTGAAAAAATTCTTTAAACTCTTTCAAAAAGACTAACATTTTTCTTAGAGAAACTCTAAGTTGATGAAGATTTTCTATATCATCTTCGCTTGATAATATTTTTTCTTTATAATATTCCGCTCTTCTAAAAAGAGAGTGCAAAATAGTTTTAGAAGCCTCTTTCGTACTACAAAGAGGAGCGATCTCTTCAATATTTAAAATTTTTTCGCATTTTTGTAAAGAGGGAATATTTTGGTTTTTAGCTAAGAAAAAATTGGAAAATCTTTTATCTTCGGTAACATCTTCTAAAATAAACTGTTTAAATCTTTTATCTATATCAAAATATTTGGCCTCTCTTTTTTCTTTAAACTCCACTTCTAAAAAAAAGAGTCCTTTTAGCCATTTTTCAAATCTATCTATCTCGTAGTTCTTTTTTCCTATTTTAACTTTATATCTCGTTTTATACAAGGAGCAGATATCTTTATGGTTTGATAAGATATTTTCAAACTCATCTTTGGTTATCTCTCTTTCAAACTCTTCTCTTATAAGGCCTTCGCCTTTTTTTATTGTTAAAAAGTATTTTTTCCCAACCTTCCTTATTCTGATAGGAGTGTTTGAGTCCAATATATAAAATTGTGAGATATCGAAAGATTTATAGTTTAGTCCGGCTTTTTTAAGGAAGTTTTCTATATTGAAAGGTTTTAGAAGAAATTTTTTCTCAATCTCAAAAGCCATAACAAACCTCCCGGACTTTGTATAATTATACTATACAAATCCGGGAAGTAAAAACTTAAAGTTTTGCTTCGTAGCGTCTTAACATCCAAAGGCGTCTTAAAGCTTTTTTTCTAGCTTTTATCTTTTCCTCTTTTCTTATTTCAGTAGGCGGTTTATAAAATCTTCTTGCTCTTGCTTCCGTAACTATAAGGTTTCTGTCTACCTGTTTTTTGAATCTTCTATACGCCTCTTCAAAACTCTCATTTGGATTAACTATAATGCCGGGCATTTAAGTCTCCTTGAGAAAATTTCTGAAAAATTTAAGTGCAATTATAACAAAAATTCGAAAAATTTAAAGATGAAACTGATATAATTTTGAAATTATGTGTTGAAAGCAAGGGGGATTGATGGAGTATTATAGCTGGATTTTGGCTTTTCATGTTGTTAGTTTTATTAGCTGGATGGCTATGCTTTTTTATCTTCCTAGACTCTATGTTTATCACACAGAGTTTAAAGATAAAAAAGATTTCGTTGAAGTCGTAAAGATACAAGAAGCTAAACTTTACAACTTTATAGGAGTGCCTGCTTTTTGGGCTACGTTGTTAAGCGGGCTTGCTATGATCGCTATAAATCCAGGACTTTTTAAAAGCGGTATGTGGCTTCATATAAAATTAACGGCAGTAATACTTCTTATAGCATACCATTTTAGTTTGGGATATTTTAGAAAAAAGTTGCTAAATGACGAATGCACAAAAAGCGGAAAGTTTTTTAGAGCGTATAATGAAGTGCCAACTATCTTGATGATTATCATAGTGGTTATGGTTATAGTTAAACCGATATGAAAAGAGCTGCAGTTTTTAGCGGAGGTGGAGCAAGATGTATGGCTCAGCTTGGTTACCTCTCTTTTTTAAAAGAGATGGGAGTCGAGTTTGAATGCTATAGCGGAGTTAGCGGAGGCGCTATAGTGGCTTCCTTTTTGGCAAAAGGGTATAAGCCAAAAGAGATTTTTGAGATACTAAAATCGATAGATTATAAAAAGTTAATCAAACTAAATATATTTGGCGGCTCCATCTTTCATCTAAAAAAAGTTTACCCTTTATTGAGAGATTTTGGATTAAAGGATTTTAGCGATTTAAAATATAAACTCTATGTTGCCGTAACAGACTATGAAACTTATGAGACATGCTATATAGAGAGTGGCGATTTGGCAAAATATCTTATAGCTTCTTCCTCTTTGATTCCAATTTTTTCCCCTTTTGAAGTGGATGGAAGAGTATATATTGATGGCGGTTTTACAGATAATCTGCCTGTTGCTCCTTGTGTTGATAGTGATTTTATTTTGGCTATCAATGTAAATCCCCCTCTTAGGTTTAAAAACAGCTTATGGGGGAATTTATATAGAGCAGGATATATAATGCTAAATACAAATATGAGATATTCGAAACAGAAAGCCCATAAATACGTAGAAATAAGAAAGTGCGGAGTTTTTTCCATATTTGATACGAAAAATTTCGATAAAATTTATGAAGCGGGATACAAAGAGGCAGAAGATGATATGGAATTTTGGAAAAGGATTTAAAATGATAAAAAAGTTATGGGAAAAGTTTGTGGATGAGAAGATCATTCCTTATGTTTGTACATGTTCTAAACATCCGATGAGGTTTGTTGAGCTGTTAAAATCAAACAAAGCTTATATAGACGGGCTTGATCCTTCCGTAACCATACCTGGATTTCGCTTATCTACCATAAGACTCTATATAGTTTATTTTATTTTATGGAACGTGATTATCATACCTGTCTCTTTGATATTTCATACTTTTTTGGCAAAGCTAGATTGTCATCTTTCGATAGTTCTTGCAATTATATTTACGCTTATCTTTTTTGGAACGTTTCAGATATTTAAAGAGTGGCTTATACATAGAGTAGCCGAAAAGATTATTAAAAAAGCGTGGCAAAATCATCTTCCACACTTTAATTACGAAAAATACAGATACAAAGTGGCCGAGATTTATGGGGAGGCTATAGATAAAGAGATACCAAAATATGAAATAGAGAGATATATTATAGATAGGATGGTGGAGTCTTAAATTTTTTGCCAGACTATTTTTTTGCCAAATCCCAAAAGATTGTCGGTAAATTTTACAAAATCTAGCTCTATCGACCAAAGAAGGGGTTTATGGCTTTTTGCGAAGGGAAACTTTTCAAAATAGCTTTTCATTTCTTCAAGTGTTAGTGAATTTTTGAGTCTGCCAGTAAACTGGATGCCTTGAATTTTGTCTATATTCTTTGTCTCTTTCGATACCGTCCCCGCAATTCTAGGATTTGAGATAGCCTCATTTATATGTTTTGTTTTTATATCCGAAGCAAATATTAAGCTTCTGTTTTCTATATTATAAGCGTAAAAGCAGTTGGCGCAGTAAGGTTCTCCTTTTCCACAAACCGCAAGTGTGAGTAGATGATGAGCTTTTATATACTTTTCGATTCTTTTGTCCATTTCTTATCCTGTAGCTATAAAGTATCCTTGCATAACAAACAGATATCTTCCAAGTTTAGCTAAAAATACCAAAAACAGAAATTTTTTAAGATCATAATGCATAACTCCCGCTATAAATGTGATAGGATCTCCGATAATAGGCGCCCAGGAGAGTAAAAGGGCAAAAGCTCCTAGTTTTTCAAAATATTTTTGAGTCTTTTCTATCTCTTTTTGTTTTAGATATCTTTTCTTGATAAGATAGTCGGTTCCTTTTAAGCCTATAAAATAGTTAAGCAAAGAGCCCAATGTGTTACCTACCGATGCGGTTAGTAGCAAAAAGAGAGGATTTAGTTCTTGATGAAGATAATAAATAAGCATTCCCTCGCTATATATAGGCAGAAAAGTTGCCGCAGCGAAAGCGGATAAGAAAAGTAAAAAATATTCAAGCATAGACAATAGAACCTTTGTTTTTCGGATATAATAACACAGTTAACACCGAAAAACAAAAGCTTTTCGGTGTTGAATCATAAAGCAAATTCTAAATCAAAGTTTTTGTTTAGCAGAAATTCGTTAAAGCTTTTAAATCCGCTTTTTTGGTAGCTTTGTATAAGTTTTTCAATAAAACCGGGTATCTCATCGTGAGTCAACAAAATTCCCGTTCTTTTTGAAAAACGGCTTGATTGTCCTTCAAGTTTTCCTCCTATCAAAAGCTCAAAACCTTTTACGCTTTTTCCGTTTCGTTTAAACGAGGCTCCGCTTAGACCTATATCTGCGATACAAGGATGAGCGCAAGAATTTGGACAACCGTTTACGCTTATATTGACCGGTTCGCCGAAAGCCGGAAATCTGTTTTCAAGATAAAGAGCGATTTTTTCGGCAAGACTTTTTGTTTCGCTTATGGCAAATTTACAAAAATCAAGACCGGTACAGGCAGTTGTTCTTGTTCTAAAGGCTGACGGATAAGGATTGATTTTCATATTTTCAAGCTCTTCGCAAATTCTATTTGTATCCTCTTTTGGCACATCCAAAATGATAAAATTCTGTTTCGTCGTAGTGCGAATCTCATTTATATTATATTTTTCAAGCAGCGTATATAGCCTCAATAGCCCGTCTCCCCCTATTTTCCCGCCAAAAAGCGCGCATCCTATATGATTGGTGTTACAGTTTTTGGATGAAAAAATTCCGCAATGGTGTCTTAATTTGGCAGGTGAAACTTCAAAGAGTTCTCCCTCTTTGATTTTAATACCCGATTTTTTTTCAAGAGTCTCTTTAAATTTCTGCACTCCCCATTTTTTTATAAGATGTCCAAGTCTTGCTCTATTTCTCTTTTCTCTATTTCCAAAGTCCCTAAAAATCTCAACAACTGTTTTTGCAAGAGGCACTATATCGTTCTTTTGCACATATCCCAAAAAGTTTGCAAAGCGTCTGTTGCTAGCAAGTCCCCCGCCGGCAAAGATGGCAAATTCAACTCTATTTTTTCTGTTTACGGCTACAAAACTCAAATCTTGTATCTCATAAGGGATACAGTGTTGTGCGCATCCGCTGACTCCAATTTTAAATTTTCTCGGAAGATTGCTAAAATCTTTGTTTTTAAAAAAAAGTGAATTTATCTCATCTACGATATCGCTTACGTCTGCGATCTCTTCTTTCGCTCTTCCGTTAAGAGGGCACGTAACAGTGTTTCTTACAACATCGCCGGCGGCCATACATGTGGTAAGATCACTTTTTTGAAGTTTTTCAAAGATATCGGGGACATCTTTCATTTTTATCCAATGAAACTGCAAATCTTGTCTAGTTGTAAAATCTGCACTGTTTTTCGCGTACTTTACCGATATCTCTCCAAGTGTCTTGATTTGTTCTTTGTTTAAAATCCCTTTTTCTATCTTAACTCTGAGCATAAAATATTGTGTAGGGTCCGATTTTGATTGTAACGTCCTATTTTGCGTATAAAGACCGTACCATTTGAGACGATCGATATCTTCAGGAATTACCGGGATATCTTCTTTTGCATATCTATATATATCCTTTAATACATCAAGCCCGTCTTTTTGGCGTTTTAATCTTTCTATGCGTGCTGCTTTGCTCTCTTTCATGTTTTCTCCTCTATTGATATACATCTCCATTCAGGGAAGTGCTTTCTAATATAGCGATTTAATTCTATCTCTGCTTCGGTATAAACTCTTTTTTTCTTATCGCTATTTGTTGCGTCTATGATCAAGCCTGCCGCAACGGTATGGTTTGTAATTTTATCTATAACAATAAAACTTCCGGTGCCTTTTATCTTGTTATATGGATCGCAAGCTATCTCTTTTGTTAGAGAAAGACGGCATTTTCCTATCTCGTTTAGTTCAAGAGAGTCTGTTTTTATCTCTTCCCAGCTATTTATATCTTTTTTAAATATAATCTCTTCAAATATTGCATTTAAAGATGTTGTAGCTCTTTTTATCTCATACTCTACTCCTAGTTCCAAAGGCTTTTCATCCATCCATACTATCATCGCCACTATACTGTCTGAGGTTGTTAAGCAATCTTTTGAATGCGCTATTATATCCCCTCGGCTGATATCTATCTCATCCTCTAAGGTTAAAGTTATCGCCATAGGAGCAAACGCTTCTTGAATGCTTACAAGCTCTGAACTACTACCAATTGATGGGAGAATTATCTCTTTTATTCTGCTCTTTTTCCCAGAAGGTAAAACGGTTATTTCATCTTTTACTTTAACGCTTCCGCTTGCAATGGTTCCCGCAAATCCTCTAAAGTCAAGATTTGGTCTGTTTACATACTGAACAGGGAATCTGAAATCTTTTTGATTTATATCCTTTGAAATTTCTATAGTGTCCAAATATTCCAAAAGAGCTTTTCCCTCATACCATTGCATATTTGTACTTTTTTGTACAACATTGTCTCCTTTTAAAGCGGATATGGGTATAAAGTCTATAGTATGTATACTATCTTTGGACTTTTTCAAACTTTTTGTAAGTTTTTCATATATTTGCAAATAGTCTTTTTTTATATTTTCGTATACATCTTTGCTGTAGCCGACTATATCCATCTTATTGATGGCAACGACTATATGCTTTATCCCAAGCAGAGAGGCTATATATGTATGTCTTTTTGTTTGAGTTAGAACGCCTTTTCTTGCATCTATCAGTATCACTGCAAGGTTTGCGGTGCTCGCTCCCGTGACCATATTTCTTGTGTACTGTTCATGTCCAGGAGTATCAGCTATGATATATTTTCTTCTATCAGTTGAAAAAAATCTATATGCGACATCAATTGTGATTCCTTGTTCTCTTTCGCTTTGAAGACCATCCACAAGAAGAGCAAAGTCTATCTCTTCGTTAGACGTTCCGTATTTTTTGCTCTCTCTTTTAACGGCAATTAATTGATCCTCCAAGATAGTCTTACTGTCGTATAAAAGACGTCCTATAAGCGTACTTTTTCCGTCATCAACGCTCCCGCAAGTGATCAATCTAAGAAGCTCTTTATTTTCATGCTCTTTGAGATACTGCTCTATATTTGTTGCTGCAAGATTTTTACTCATTTTAGAAATACCCCTCTATCTTTTTTTTCTCCATACTTCCTTCTTGGTCTTTGTCGATGATCCTTCCTTCTCTTTCACTATTTCGAGATAGAAGCATCTCTTGTATGATCTCAGGAAGTGTTTGGGCATTAGAACTTATCGCTCCTGTTAAAGGATAACAACCTAGAGTTCTAAATCTAACTTTTTCTATCTTTGCTTTTTTTCTTAAGTGTATAGGCATCCTTTCGTCATCTACCATTATCTTTGCTCCCTCAATTTCGACTATAGACCTCTCTTTAGCAAAGTAAAGAGGCACTATGGGGATATTTTCCAGATAGATGTATTGCCAGATGTCAAGTTCCGTCCAATTTGAGAGAGGAAATACTCTTACGCTCTCTCCTTTATTGATTTTTGTATTGTATATATTCCAAAGTTCTGGTCTTTGGTTTTTGGGGTCCCATCTGTGGAACTTGTCCCTAAATGAAAAGATTCTCTCTTTTGCTCTGCTTTTTTCTTCATCTCTTCTGGCTCCTCCTATTACAGCGTCAAACTTTCCTCTGTTTAGCGCTTGTTTCAAAGCCTGGGTTTTCATAATGTCAGTATGAAGTTTTGATCCGTGGACAAACGGGTTTATATTCATTTTTATACCTTCAGGATTTGTATGGACTATAAGTTCTACTCCAAGTTCTTTAACTCTTTTATCTCTAAACTCTATCATCTCTTTGAACTTCCACAATGTATCTACATGCAAAAGCGGAAAAGGCGGTTTTCCCGGAAAGAAAGCCTTCATAGCAAGGTGTAGCATTACAGAGCTATCTTTTCCTATGCTGTACATCATCACTGGATTTTCAAACTGCGCCGCTACTTCTCTTAGGATATATATGGACTCCGCCTCTAACTGTTTTAAATGACTCAATCGTTTTTTATCTATCATTTTTACCTCTTTTTGTGTGTAGTCCGCACTCTTTGTGTTCCGGTTTTTCCCACCACCATCGTCCGCTTCTCATATCTTCACCCTCTTTTACCGCCCTTGTGCAAGGCTCGCATCCAATGCTTGGAAATCCAGCGTCGTGAAGAGGATTGTATGGAATATCATATTTTTTTATATACTCCCATACCTGTTTGGTACTCCACTCAAATAGAGGATTTAGTTTTATTAATCCAAAAACCTCGTCATATTCAACAAGTTTTGCATCTTTTCTTGTTATCGATTGTTGGCGTCTAAGACCTGTTATCCATATTTTCTTATTTTGAAGAGCTCTTTTTAATGGCTCTATCTTTCTTACTTCACAGCATCTTTTTCTGTTGTCTATGCTTTCGTAAAATCCGTTGATACCTTGTTCAAATATAAGATTTTCCAAACTTTTATAGTTAGGGACGTAGGCTCTTATTGTAATACCGTACTTTTTTTCTGTTTTTTCCCATGTTTTATATGTCTCTTCATGCAGTCTGCCGGTATCGAGCGTAAATATTTCAATATCTGGATCAATATTTACCCCTATATGGGTAAGTACCTGATCTTCTGCTCCGAAACTACTTGCAAGCGCAATATGGCCCTGATACTCTTTTAAAAAATATTCAAGGACATTTTTGGGATTTTCTTTATCAAATATACGGTTATAGTTTTGAGCAATTTCTAAAAAAGATTTCATACTCTATTACCTCCTATATTTGATACTCTGGCTCTTTTTTTATGCGTCCAAGCGGAATCTTGTTCCAAGCTCTTTCATGAAAATAGTAAAGGATCATTTTTGTTATAAGTTCAATTGCTCCTATAGAAGCGGCCATACCAAAACTTCCGGTAATGAAAAAGGAGATGACTATAGTGTCTAAAGTGCCTAATGCTCTCCAAGATATTGTTTTAATAATGCTTCTGTATGGCTTTTCGTACATTTAAGCTCTCCATATATATTAACTCTATCGATTTAGTCAAGATTAGCCCCAAAAAAAATGTTTTTATTTTTGACGAGTTAAAAACTCGTCAAATCGTGTAAAAAATTTGGTTTGAAACCTTTTGCTGATATAGTTTAAAATCATCAAGGGTTATATCGAAAATTTTTTCTAGTTTTTTTTGTGCTTCCTCGTAAAAAAACTCTAAAACAGGATTGCCCGTACAAGTTTCGGTTATCTTTATGTTGCCTTCTAACGATTTTATAATATCCAAGACTTTGATATTGGAAGGGTGGGTAGATAACATATACCCTCCATAAGCCCCTCGTATACTTTTAACAAAACCATCTTTTTTCAAAATATTTAAAAGCTGCTCAAGATAATTTTGAGGTATATTTGCTCTTGCCGCAATATCTTTTATCTTAACAGGTTTATTGAACTCATAATCTTTTGATAGCTCATACATTGCGACTAAACCGTATGTGCCTTTAGAGGAGAGAAGTGTCATGTCAGCTCTCCATCGCCTGTTTTAAATCTTCAATCAAATCTTCATAATCTTCAAGACCAACACTTAGCCTTATTAGACCCGGAGTTACACCCGTTTTTTCAAGTTCTTTAGAACTTAGTTGTTGATGGGTGGTGCTTGCTGGATGGGTTATAATAGATTTTGAATCACCTATATTAACAACTACACTGAAAATTTTGGTATTGTTTAAAATCTTTTTAGCATATTCAAAATCACCAACATCAAAACTCAAAAGCCCTGAAGCCAAACCATCTTTGAAATATTTCTGCGCCTTTTCATAGTTTGCATCACTTTTTAGTCCAGGATAATTCACTCTTAAAACTTTAGGATGTTTTTCTAAAAACTCGGCAATTTTAAGGGCATTTTTAGAGTGCTCCTTGATCCTTACCGCTAATGTTTCCAGACCCTGGATATGTAGCCAAGAGTTAAAGGGCGCGGGAGCGGCGCCTATATCTCTAATAAGAGAGAGTCTTACTCTAAGCGTAAATAAAGCAAAGGGTAGTTCTGCATAAACTAGACCATGATAACTCTCATCCGGTTCGTTGAATTGCGGATATTTCTCATTGCCTATAAGTTTTTGATTTAGTTCCTCGCTCTCAACTATCAATCCCCCTATTGCAGTTCCTTGCCCGTTTATATATTTACTAGCGCTATGAACCACGACATCTACGCCTTTTGTTAGAGGGTTGAAAATGATAGGAGTTGCTACTGTGTTATCGCATATTGTTACAATATTGTGTTTGTTGGCAATTTCTACTATTTTTTCCACATCCGCTATGCTGATGTGAGGGTTTGAAAGAGATTCGAAAAATATGGCTTTAGTTTTATCGTCTATAAGTGTTTCTAGGTCTTGAGCCGTATCGCTATCGAAAAGTCTGGCTTCTATACCGAATCTTTTTATAGTATGCGTTAGTAAAGTTGTTGCACCGCCATATATCTTTTTTGCTACTATTATATTGTCGCCCGCTTCAGCAAGATTGGCTACTGCATAGAAGATAGCCGCTTGACCGCTTGATGTCGCGATAGCCGCGGCGCCTTTTTCCAATGCCGCTATTCTTTTTTCCAAAACTTCCGTTGTAGGATTGTTTAGTCTTGTATATATAGGTCCTAACTCTTTTAGAGCAAACAGATTTGCAGCTCGTTCGGCGCTCTCAAAATCGTATGCGGTAGTTTGATAAATAGGTACGGCCATAGTGCTAAAGCCCTCTTTATCATATCCATAATGTAGAGCAATAGTCTGTTTTTTCATGTAAATCCTTTTTTGTTTTTTGAAAATTATAGAAAAAGGAGGAGATAAAGTCAAGTAAATCAATAGAGATTATAGAGTATGTGCAGAAAGATAAAAAAAATTTATTTTTATAGGTAAGAAAATCTTTTCTTACCTATCTTTAGAGCATTTGCAAGAGAGTTTTGGTTCCTCTTTTTTAGCGCTACAATCGCACTTTTTTACACCTTCTGCTTTACAGCTGCACTTTGGAGTTTTTATCTTTTTATTCAAAGAAGATTTGCAAGGACCTCCAGGACAAGCAAAAGCCGAAACAGTTGTAAAAGCTAAAGTTAAAAGTAGTGATAAACCAGATAATATTGCTTTTTTCAAAATATATCCTTTTTATGAAATTTTTGTGAATAAAGACCTCTGAAAAATTAAATTGAACGGGGATTTGAAATTTTAGCTTGAAAATTTTATGTTCGCCAAAAGGCTAAAAAAGTGCGCTTGTTTAGCACTTTTATAAAATTTACAAGCGTTAGTTTTACTAAAAATTTCAACTCTCCTGAGTGAAATTTTGTAATTTTTCAGAGCATTCACAAGTTAAATTTTATATTAAATTTATTAAAACATATACAGTTAAAATCGTTACTTTTAAAATATAAGTTTATATTATATTTTTACTTTTATTGTTT
>JALWIX010000060.1 GCA_027082175.1 Campylobacterales bacterium | reverse complement strand
AAATTGGAAAATTTTGTTGTTTGTGTATTAGTGTATGGGTGTGCTTAGAAAAAGAAAATTATAAATCAAACCAATATACAAATATACCAATAACAATTTAACAATTGAATGCTCTGAAAAGTTACAAAATTTCACTCAGGAGAGTTGAAATTTTTAGTAAAACTAACGCTTGTAAATTTTATTAAAAAGTGCTAAACAAGCGCACTTTTTTAGCCTTTTGGCGAACATAAAATTTTCAAGCTAAAATTTCAAATCCTTCGTTCAATTTGTAATTTTTCAGAGGTCTCAATTTAATTTTTAGCACGTAACACTAAAAAATTAGACACATACAAAAGAGGTATCTATGAAAAAATTGATAACTATTTTATTTTTTATTCAAGGGGTGATAATGGGAGCTGTTTTAGATAGTGTTGAAGTTAAAGGCATAAAGATTCCAGTAATATTTGAAAAAAGCGACGCTCTTCCTATAGTTTCTATGCAGTTGGTTTTTCAAAAAAGCGGAAGTATAGAAGACGGAAAGCTTCCTGGTCTTGCAAAATTTAGCGCTCGGATGTTAAATCAAGGAACAAAGAGTTTAGGAAACGTAGGTTTTGCTAAAAAACTTGAAGAGAGAGCTATCCATTTTGGAGTAAATACGGGTATAGAGACTCTTGTTTTGGAACTTAGCGCGCTAAAAGAGGAGTATAAAAAAGGGATAGAACTTGTCTCAAAACTTTTAAAAGAGCCTAACCTTACTCAAGAAGCCTTTGAAAAGGTAAAAACCAATACTTTGGGGATGTTGTCTAGAAAAGAGGATGATTTTGATTATATTGCCGGTATAAATCTAAAAAAGATACTTTTTAAAAATACTCCGCTAGAACATCCTAGTAACGGAACTTTGGAAAGTATCGACAATATAACATTAAAAGATGTAAGAGAGTTTTTGAAAAAACATCTTGTTTTGAAAAGAGCTATAGTGGTAGTTGGCGGGAAGCTTGAACTAAGTGAAGCGAAAGAGAGCGCAAGAGAGCTTTTGGGGCAGCTACTACCCGGTGAGATGGAACCTTTAGCATTTTACAACGCTAGCGACAAAGAGGAAAAGATAGAGGTAAAAAAAGATACCAAGCAGGCGTATATCTATTTTGGCTCGCCATACTTTATGAAGGTAAATGACGAGAATAACTATAAAGCGAGAGTAGCCTCGTTCATTTTAGGCGCAGGCGGATTTGGAAGTAGAATGATGGAAGAGATAAGAGTTAAAAGAGGACTTGCTTACTCGGCCTACTCAAGAGTGCATATAAATAGGTCTCACAGCTATTTTAGCGGATATTTGCAAACTAAACTAGAATCAAAAAAAGAGGCTATAAAGATAGTAAAAGAGGTGATAAGAGATTTTGTGCAAAACGGGGTAACGCAAAAGGAGCTTGACGCTGCTAAAAAGTTCTTGTTGGGAAGCGAGCCATTAAGAAATGAAACTCTTTCTCAAAGATTATCTAGAGCGTTTAACGAGTTTTATAGAGGCAAATCTTTAGGATATTATAAGAAAGAGCTTGAAAAAATAGAAAAACTGAGTTTAGAAGAACTCAATAGATTTATAAAGTCTCATCCGGAGATTAATAAGCTGTCATTTTCTATAGTTACAAAGTAGATGTTGAGTTATTTGCGTATTAGTATATTGATGTATTGGTATATTTGAGTCACAAATGACAAATCAACTAGTGATGAGTGAACAGTTTACCGATTACCGCTTACTATTTACTGTTTACTCATCACTGATTTAAAGGTATAAATTGCAAATAGACGCTAAAGATTATGAAAAGTTTAAAAGGGTTGGTATCTCGAACATCCTTGAACTCTCCATCATCGCTCCGATAAAATATTTTGATTTTAGGCTTAAAAAGTTTATTCCTTTTGGGAGTGAAGGGATTTTTGAAATCGAAATCAAAGATGTTATAAAAACTCAAAAATATCTAAAAATTGAGACTTTTTGCAAGAACTTTCAAAAAGAGATGGAGCTTATCTTTTTTAAATACTCTTTATATCACCAAAAAATTTTTTATAGCAGCGCTTCACTATTTGTTTATGGAAGACTTGAATACAACTTTTCAAAATTTCAGCTTATACAGCCAAAAAAGATTCCTTCTGCTAGGGTAGGGAAAATATATCCAAGCTACAAAACTTCAATAAGAGCCGATATTTTTAGAAAATTGATAGAAAAATATGTAAAAAAAGAGAGTCTAATAAATGAAGGTATTTTGGAAAAATATGCCGAAAAAATTGAAAAAATCCATTTTCCTGACAGCCCATTTTTAGAGAGATTTCAAAAAAGAAAAGGGTTTGAAGATGAGTATCTTAAGGCTTTGAAGTTTGTTGAGATATACAACCATTTAAAAGAGCTCAAATCAAAAAGAAAATTTCTGCCTGCGCTAATGAACTGCAAAAAAGATATAGAGCCTTTTTTGAAAAGCCTTCCTTTTAAGCTAACAAAAGATCAGCTAAAAGCTATATGCGATATAAAAAAAGATATTGCGAAAAATATTGCGGCTAGAAGAGTCATCATAGGAGATGTTGGAAGCGGAAAAAGTATAGTTATGTTTGCGACGGCTTTTTTAGCCTATCCAAATAGAGCTATTTTAATGGCTCCAACAACCATTTTGGCAAATCAGCTCTATGAGGAGGCAAAAAAGCATCTTCCTTCATATATAAAAATTTCTCTAATAACATCTACTTCAAATGAAAATAATTTAGAAAATTTCCATTTTATTATAGGAACGCATGCTCTTTTGTATAAAAATCTGCCAAAAGCTTGCGTTATTATGGTGGATGAACAGCATAGGTTCGGAACAAACCAACGGAATAGATTACAAAAGCTTATTGAACAAAACGGGAAATCTCCCCACTATTTTCAATTTTCCGCAACTCCTATTCCAAGAACTCAAGCCTTGATAGATTCGAGTTTGGTTGATTTTAGTTTTATAAAAGAGACTCCTTTTAAAAAAGATATTACAACAAAAGTCGTTTCAAAAGAGGATTTTAAAGAGCTTTTGGTTCATATAAAAAACGAGATAGATAACAAAAGACAAATTTTAGTAGTGTATCCTTTGATAGAATCGAGCGAAAATTATAGATACAAATCGTTAGAAGAGGCCGCATCCTTTTGGAAAAAACATTTTCATAACGTTTTTATAACTCATGGAAAAGATAGAGAAAAAGAGGATGTTTTGATAGAGTTTAAAGAAAATGGAGATATTTTGCTTGCCACTACCGTAGTGGAAGTGGGAATATCTTTGCCAAGATTATCAACAGTCATTATAGTAGGCGCTGAAAATTTAGGTTTAGCCACCTTGCACCAGCTTAGAGGAAGAGTCGGTAGAACCGGTCTTAAGGGATTTTGTTTTTTGTATACGGAAAATAAAAACAATAAAAGATTAAACGAATTTGCGAAAGTAAGCAGCGGTTTTGAGATAGCGGAACTTGATCTAAAATATAGGCAAAGCGGCGATATTTTGAAAGGAAAAGAGCAAAGCGGCAAAAGTTTTAAGTGGATTGATCTCGTTCAGGATAAAGATACGATAGAAGAGGCAAAAAAAATTGTCGGATAATTAAAATCTAAAAAGTTAAAAGAGATTAGCGAGCAAAACTCGCTAATTTATGTCTTTAAGCGCGGCTTTTTTGACACTGTCGTATATCCTCGCATTTTTGTAGGCGGCTAAGATGATAGCCGAAACGATAGCTACCGCGTAATATACCCAAGTCGGGATAGGAACAGGATCGCCTGCGGCATAAGAGTGTAGCCCCGATAGATAGTAATTGACTCCGAAATATGTCATTATAACCGAACTGTAAGAGACTACGGAAAGGGCTGCGAAGTTGAAACTATTCCAAGCTTTTGGAACAAATCTTAAATGTAAAAGGGCGGTGTAAACTAAAATAGTTACTAACGCCCAGGTCTCTTTAGGGTCCCAACCCCAATATCTTCCCCAACTCTCGTTTGCCCAGACACCGCCTAAAAAGTTGCCTAACGTTAAAAGAGAGAGACCAACTATCATGGACATCTCGTTTATTCTGTTGGCTTCGTTTATATTTAATACAATCTGCTTTTGCGTTTCTCTATTTTTAGTAAATCCAAGTAGTATAAAGAGTATTAAAGCTATAAAGCCAAGAAGCGCGCTTAGTCCTAAAAATCCGTAGCTAGCGGTAATTACAGAGACATGTA
>JALWIX010000059.1 GCA_027082175.1 Campylobacterales bacterium | reverse complement strand
ATACTAAATTTTTACTAATTACAATTAGTAAAATCTTCCTAACAAATAAACTTCTAAATTTTATGCTCCACATCCACCTCTTTTAATCTCTTCCTTTAGCTCATAAAACTTTAAGTTCATTTGCGGGTTGCCCTCTACTCTTAGTATATCTTCCTTGCTTTTTATTTTAATATCTATGTATGTAAGTTTAACATAGATAAAATCATCTGTTTTTACAAAAACCTCTTCAATCTTTTGAGAATTTTTTAGTTTTATAGTAACTATGACAAATATAAGCGTTCCGCTTACTAATCTTTCATATCTATTTTTCCACTCAATAGACTCTACTTCCTCATAAAAAAATTCTCTGCCATTTAAAATAAACCCATCTTTACATAGATAAAAAGCTCCTTTAGTTTTGTAACTTTTCCATGGAAAAGCATCAAACTTCCTATAAGGTTTAATCAGCTTTAAAAACTTCTCAAACTCCTCTTTGCTAAAAAGTAATTTTGAAAAAATCGTTACAATTTTTGCATCTTTTTCTTGATAGAGCCAAACTTCTATAAGCTCTTTTGCACACTTTTTTAATTCAAAAAAAAGAAAGCTCTCTTGAAGGTCAAAACTTTTATCGTTAAAATAGAGCGTTTTATTTTTTATATCTATTGTGTAGCTATCTTTTTGCCTGCAGGTGAAAAATCTAAAAAGATTATACATTCCAAATGCAGTAAGAAAAAGATTAATAGCAGCTATTATTTCTATATAAACTTCATTGCTTTCATAAAGGCTAAAAAGAGAAAAAATAACTCCAAAAGCAATATAGACAAAAGCGATAAATAAAAACTTTTTTGAGTCTTTTTTACTTACCAACACTCTAATTCTTTATAAAAGATCTAATAAGCCTCTATATAATATGAAGCGTCACTTTCTTTTGAGCTACTAACCCAGCAATTTGGATCATCATCTACTTTATAAATTTTATATTTTATTTTTGAGAAAGGCGTTATTACGTTAAAATCATTTCCATTAAAAGAGAACTTTTGAACAAAATATAGTTTATAAATTTTTTTGGGATAACTTAAGTTTACAACATAACAACCGCTCTTATTTATGCTTTCATTTCCAATTTTAATATCTCCCTTAGGAAATTCTAATATTTCATATAAATTTGAATCTACTTTATATTTTTTACCATTTACCACAACCGTTTTAGGAGTATTTGAAAAGTTTTTAAGAAATATCCGCTTATCAAGTTTACCTAAATCATAAGTAAATAAAAATCCTAAAAAAACAACAACCATACTTCCTAAAAAATATTTAAAAAAATCAATGCTCCACAAAAAAAGAGCTATCCAACTGCCCAAAAAACTTATAGCTAAAAGTTTATTGTTAAAATCTCTAAAAAACTCAAAATCGTTTTCATAGCGATTGGAATATTTCATAAAAAAATATGTTAGGGCTATTATAAACATTCCTAAAACCAAAGAAAATATTAAAAAATTCTTGGCTTTTTTTAGTTTTGAATTTTTTGTCTCTTTTTGAATTTTTTGAGATTTTTCCATATCTACTTGATGAATATATGATATGCATTATCTGTTTTATAATCAAACCTATAAAATTTCATTTTTTATCAAATCCTTTAAAAATTAAAAGAATATAACTTAAAAAATTAATTTACTATAAAACTTTTAATAACTCCCATTTGTGGCACATTTAAGGTAATAATATAGTGCCTCTGATAAGCTTATGCCATATTTAGAGCCACATTTTATTGATAATTTTTTGTTACTAAGAAAATATGTTCCTGATATGTTTTGAACATTTGTTGAGCCTAAAACAAAAATATTATATGAACCACCATAACTACTACTATATTTATAATATATATTTCCATCATATTGACCATTTACTTCAATAACACAAGTTCCATCTTCACAATCTGTCAAAGTTATATTTTTTGTCGCACTAGCCCTTCTTCGAGCCTCTTCGTATCTCTCTTTTCTTTTTTCTTCAGCATATAAAACATCCCAAAGATTATCAATGATTTTGTTATCACTTTTAGTTGTAATATATTTTTTCATTTTTTTTAGATTATCTCTTGCACAACTAAAGTCCCAATCATTTATACAACTTTTAACTTTGTATTTTAGTCTATTGAACTCTTGTTTATCTTGTTTTTCAAACTGTTCAAATTGGTTAAAGTCATCAAAATTATTTGCGAGTAATAAAGATACTGAAAATATAAATAAAAATATAATTGTCAATTTTTTCACTACTTTACCTTTAGCTAAGTGTATAAAATATTAAAATTTGTATATTTTTATTCATAATACATTTTTATATTGTTTGTAAAATTATTCTATTTTTGTTTGTAAAATTATTCTATTTTCAATTATAATTTTTGTCCTTTTATCAATTTAAGAATAAAAGCTGGTTTTTGTTTTTTTAATAATTTTATAATATTTTCTGCTCTTTCCCCTTTTGTTTCTATAAGTCTTTCTACTAATACTATGGTTTTATATATATATTCTATTGTGCAAAGATTTCTTTCTTTAAGAAATGGTATAATAAGATTAAATAAAGCTTGTTTTTGATTAATTTTAGATGTTTTATTTTCTACATTAAAACTTCTTTTTTTCAAATTACACTCATCTAATATCTTTTTAGACTCATCTAATATTTTTTTAATACGTTTTGCATATTTTCCATTAGGAAATTTTTCTAAATATTTTTTATATTCTTGAATACTACCATATAGTATTTCTGTAAAGTTACTACTAACTTCAACAATCTTTTGAACTCCATCACCAATTCTAAAACTTTTTTTATAGTAATAATAACTACCATCACCATTATCTTTTTTTACTTCAACAGTATATTTTCCAGCTTTAACCATCATAGGAACTGGTTCACCACTATCACACTCTGCTTTAAATTTTCCATTTAAATATATTTCTTGACCGTCTTTATCACAGATAACTTTTATTTGTGATGCTGCAAATAAATTACTTACCAACACACTCGCAATTGCTAAAATCATTGATATTTTAGTTAATTTTTTCATTTTTAAATCTCTTATTTAAAATTTAGTTAAAAACTATTTTATTAAAACCATAATAATTTTTTTATTAAATCAAAACTCCAACCTATCAATAATCTTAAAATACTAAATATTGGTATGCTTTAAATGTAATTGTTATCTACCTTTTGTTATAAAATACTAAAAAGCAGTTAGACAATTTGTTTATAGTATTAGAGAGGAAATTTTAAAAATTGTAAATTCTTTAAATAAATCCTTCTATCTCCTTTTTTGTTACAACCAAAAAATGCTCTTTTTTGTTATGTTTAATGGCTGTAGATTTTTGTATAAGTTTTTTTAAAACTTTCTCTTTATCCACTTTTTCTTGATATTTACACTCAATAAATGCAATATTTTCATCATCAAACGCAACAATATCAATCTCTTCTTTGTTATTCCACCATCTGCCAACTTTTAAGGGCTTAAAACTCAAAAGCTTTTGCGGTGTTTCAATAAGCAGTTCTTTTATAACATCTTCAAAGGCAAAAGAGACAAATCTATCGACAAAATTTAACTCAATCTCTTTTAAAACCGCTTCAGTTTCACCAATTTCTAAAAAGCTCATATTTTTATAGACATAATAAAACCAAAAATTTAAAAATTTATCTTTTATTTTATATCTTCCAAATTTACTTTTTAGCGGATTTTTTTCAGTAATGGGGATCTCTTTTTCCAAAATATTAAGCTCAATTAGCTTATTTAGATATCTTGTTAAAAAAGAGGCGTTTAATCCAAGAGAGGAGGCTATATTTCCTATTTTGCTATCTCCTTTTGATATAACTTCAAGTATAGAAAAATATGTAGAAGTCTCATTAATCTCTTGTTTAAGCAAAAAATAGCCTTCGTTGTATAGATATGAGTTTTTATCCAAAATTTGAGTTTTGAGATTCTCTTCAAATGAGAGGTTTTGATCATACAAAAGCAGATATTTTGGAACTGAACCAAAGGAGGCGTAAACTTTTAAAAGAGTATCCACATCTAAGGTTGGCAAAAAATCTTTTAAATATCTAAATTTTATAGGTTTTAAATGGATGCTGTTTGTCCTTCTTCCATAAAGAGGAGCATTATAGTTTAAAACTTCGCTATACATCATAGAGATAACGCTTCCGCAAAGTATTAGATAAATATTTGATTTTGATAGATATATGTCCCACAATTTTTGTAGTATAGAAGAAAATGTTTTATCAACTTTTATAAGATTTTGAAACTCATCTATTACGATTATGAGTTTTTCTTTTAAATTTTGCGTTGCAATAAAACTAAATGCGTTCTCAAAACTATCAAATTTAAACTCTTTTGGAAGAGAGAAAAACCTTGTTATCTCTTTTGAAAAAAGTTCTAACTGAAGATTGATATTTACTTCAGTCGCATAAAAATAGATATGGGGCTTGTTTTTGATAAACTCTTCGATCAAAGCGGTTTTTCCAACTCTTCTTCTGCCATAAATAACACTAAAGGATGAACCTTCTTTTTGATACTCACGATTTAAAGATTTTAGTTCATCAAATCTGTCTATAAACATTATGTTCACTTTCATTATGATTTATTTCATAATTATATCAAATTTTAATTCTGCTGCAAAAAATTTTTTATAAAAATACCAATTGAGATTGTCAGAAAAAACCGTTATTTTTTCTTGAGTAATCAAAAATTTTTCTGCTTTATTCTTTCAAAAAATTAAAGATTTCAAAACTTTAACCTATCAATAATTTTTATATACGGAATATATGTATGCTCTAACACCTCTTTTAAAAAGGCTCTATCTTTTTTATGGACTATCATCTCAAGCGGTTCGATGCCGGCTCTGTTTTTTTCATAGAGATTGTTTCGGTTAAAATGCACCAGATAGGCAAAACTTAAAGCTGTTTTTGCAAGATGGAGAATGTTGTTTCCATTGTTGTCTTTGGATGTTGGGCTAAACTTTTTTCTTTTTATAAGATACTCTACAAAGTCCATATCGATTTGCTCATAAACGCTAACATAGGCTAAAAGAAGGTTTTTGCCATCGCCGCTCTTTTCATAAATGTTGGCTCCTAGTTTTTGTAAAATTTTTAGAGCCTCTTTACTTCTTGCATAGTGTAATGGTTTAAATCCTTTGCTATCTGTTTTGTTAATGTTGTCTTTATTTAAAATAAGCCTCATAAGCTCTATATTGTCGCTTTTGACTACAAAATGAGCTAGTAAAGTTTCATCTAAATATTTTGCAACATTTTTAAACTCTTCTAAATTTTTAACATATTTTGCGGCTAAATAGACTCTTTTTTTAATACTTTTAAAATACTCTCTGCCAAAATATTTTTTTATCTCTTTTTCATAGAGCCTTTCAAAATCTAAATCGTCTCGGTAGTAGCATAGAAGCAGGCTTGCCGTATCGTATATAACATCGTCATACTCTTTTATCTTTTTTAAATCTTCATCTATGACAAAATAAAAGATAAGTGGAAGAGCTTCTGGCAGCACATAGTCATATCCGACACACTTTTTTACATCTCTTTCAAATAGTCCAATATTTGCTTTTTTAAGTTCATCATACAAAATATCAGAGAGTGAAAAAAGTTTAATAGAAAAAAGTGTTATTAATATAATCTTTTTCATTTAAGCACTCCAACCAAAGGAATAAAACCTACAATCAGCCCTATTAAAAGAAATGTTAGCATCTTTAAAATCAATACTTTTTGTTTGCCAACTATCTCGTAAGATAGCTCTTTTACAATCTCTTTTTTATCGATCTCAATCTCTTGTTTTTCATAAATGACCTTCTCCAAATCGGTTATATATTTTAGCAACCTCTCATCTTTTGCGTACTTTATAAGCAGTTCATAAAGCTTTTCTAAACTATCAGCCTCTTCAAGCTCTTTGGCCGGTTTTGAAGATAGAAAAAGCCGTTTTAGATACTCTCTTAACAAAAACAGTATAAAAATAGACATTACATAAAACAAAATAAAAGCTTTTTTCAAATCAAGCTCTTTTTTCTGTTCTATCTCTTTTCTTTTTGGCTCTAAAAAGAGATTTTTCTCAAAAAACAGTTCTTTAGTTTTAATCGTTTTTAATCTATTGGTTTTTGGATCAAAAAAGGTTAACTCAAAAGGCTCTATTATTATGTTTTTATCTGTTTTTATAAAAAAAACCTCCTTAAAATATATCTTACAAATATTTCTTTTACTATCAACTATGTTTATAGTTTTAGCCATCTCTTTAGTAACAATAGCATCTGGCAAAACCAGCTCAAATTCACTGATATTATCGCAACTGCCAACTCCTTTTACTTCTACTTCAATCCTCTCATTCGAAATCTTTTTTGAAGCAATCTCATATTTTCCCGCTAAATATACTCCTTTTGGCAATGGTTTAAACTCTATAGGAGAATAGTTTAAGATTGGATAATAAAGAGTTTTTCCTAGATAAGAGATTTTAACCAAACTGTTTGGAATTGAGAGTTTGCCGCTTTTGTATGGGCTTAAAATATAGCGTTTAAAATATACATCATTATCAAGAGCTAACTTTTGAGTGCCTATATCTTCCTTTACCACATCAAAATCCCACAAAACCGGTCTTTCTATATACTCTAATTTTATATTTTTATCCCAAGCTACGCAGACTTGAGTAAATCTAAAAGGAAAATTTTGTAGATATTCGTTGATAGAGTAGTAGCTTTTGCAATTTATTTTGCCTTTTAATATTTTAGGAATCTCTACTTTGATATGCAAAGGTTTTGTATAGTATATCTGTTTGTTAACGACAATTTTTAGTTTGGGAATAGTAAAACTATTTGTCGCTTGGAATTTAAATCTTTTAAAAACGCTGCTTTCATTTTTATCTATATAGTCTCTATCTTCAATAAACTGCCCATCAAGCCATCTTAAAGTAGGAAAAACCACACTAGCAAGCTCTGCTCCCTGGACAACTATCTTAAAACTCCCCTCCTCTCCACAAAGGTAACTGGTTTTTTTAGCTTCTATTTTTACTTTAACCTTTGCTTTTTGCTCATCAAATATTAATTTATTTATCTTGTTATTTATAATTTCAAAAGATATTTCTGAAATAGTGTCTGGAAGCAAAATAGACTTTATAAGTAACAAAAACAAAACTATCCTTACCACGGCTTTCCTTTATATCCCTCGCCATCACCTAAAGTAACAGGTATAAACTTTTTGACAATCTTTTTATTTGAGTGGATAGCTTTTTGTTTTTTCATAAGTTTTTGTTTTTTATTTTTAAGTATTTGTTGTATAAGTTTGATTTTTTCATCTATTTTTTTGCTGTCGCAACACTTTTTTAAAGTTTGCAGTATTAAAAGCGCCTTTTGATACTCTTTTGTTTTTGCATAAATCATAGCTAAGTTATATTTGGCCTTTTTTTTAAGAAGCTTATCTTCGGTATTTATCGACTCTAATACTTTTTTAGCCTCTTCAAGTCGCCCTACCTTCTCAAGGGCAAAGGCTAAATTGTACTTTTCAACATCATCTTTTGGAGGCGTTAAAAGTTTAATGGCTAAGTCATAATTTTGAAGTTTTAACTGGATATATCCTAAAAAGTTTGCCTCAATAGGTTTTGGAATAAATAATACAAAGAGTATTGTAAGATAAACAAAATATCGTTTCGCAAAAATTATCATCAAAGCTATTAATGCAGGAATATAAAAAAGTTCCGTCTGTTTTGGAACTTTTATAACACTATTACTAGCTTTTAACATTAACTCCTCTAATAATTCTTCAATATCGCTGTTATCCGCGGTTACTTCTTTGTAAATCCCTCCGCTTTTGATAATTTCTTGTTTAAATTTTTCATTAAATAAAACCCAAAACCCATCTAACATCATCTTTTTATGCGTCGCAATAGTTAAAGCGTGAAGCTTAATGTTTAACTTTTTGGCAAGTTTTGATATAGCTTTAGTATCTTCTTTATCACCGCCATCGGTAAAAAAGAGTATATGGCGATTGAGAGTGCTAAAAAGCAAAGTGGCATTTTTTATCACATCTTTATAGTTAGTTCCTTCTACATCATCAAAGTTTTCAATAGCTGAAATTCTCTCTAACATAAGAGTCTTATCTTTGGTCATCGGAACAACAATCTCGCTACTTCTTCCAAAAACAATTAACGCCATTGAAAACTCTTCACTATTTAGGCAAAAACTTTTTAGTTTTTCTATAGCGACTTTTATCCTACTTGGCTTTATATCTTTTAACTGCATCGAACGAGAGATATCAAGAGCTAAAACAATCTCAATATTTTTATCTTTTATTATTTTATCTCCATCATTTATCACCGGTCTAGATAGAGCGACAAAGAGAAAAAATAGCGCCAAAAATAGCGCTCTTTTTTTCACAAATGGCAACAACAAAAGAAGAAAAAACGCTACAAATAAAAAACTAACGTTTAAAAACTGCATAATACTCTTTGCCTATAAGTATAATCAATAAAAAAGACCCAAGCAATAACAACTCCTGAAAATAAAAGATTTTTTTATAATACTTTTTAGTTTTAACATTGTACTTTTCGATCCTATCTATCTTGTCATAAATAGTTTGTAGCGCTGAAGGACTTGTAGCGTTATAGTACTCTCCTATCTTTTTTAACACATCTTCATTTATACTGTTTCCGATGCCAATGGTATAAGTTTTAGCATTTGCAAACTTTAAACTATTTAGAAGCTGACTTAATGAGAGAGAACTTTCAGTATCTTCTCCATCGGTTAAAACAATTAAAATATTATTTTTACTCTTTGAATCTTTAAAAACTCTTATCGCATATTCTATACTGTCATAAAGGGCTGTTCCTCCCTCTAAAAACTCTTTATCAACCTTGCTTAACGTTGTAAAGATATAGTCGTGATTTGTCGTTATAGGCGCAAGATAATAAACTTCGCCAGCAAACACCACTAAACCGATATTATCAAACCTTCTTTTTAAGATAAACTCTTTGATGATTCTTTTCGCCACACCTATCTTACTGCCCTCTCCAAATGACCAATACATTGATGGGCTATTATCTAAAACTATAACGATATTTCTTCCTTTTGTATGCGTAGAGCCAATATAAACTTTTTTATAAGGATTAGCTATGGCTATAGTTAGCAAAATCATTATTAACAGATACAAAATCTTATCAATTTTACTATCTTTATAAAGAGTTAAAAACTCTGTGTGTGAAAAAACAACGCTTTTAACACCCCTTTTTTTACACAAAAACTCGCACAAAAACAGCGCTGCTATAAGAAAAAGCGCATAAGGGTATTCAAAGCTCATAACGCCTCTTTAAAATTTTGGATAATTTTTAGAGTCTCACTGTCAAAATGCGGAACCTCCTTTTTATATTTATACTCTTTTAAACGCTCTTTTAACTTATCATAATATGGATTCTCTTTTGCGTAAAGGTCTGCGTATTCGCTTAAAAGATAGGCGGCTTCCTTTGGATTGTTTAGATCAACTTTATCTATATCTATACGCTTTTTAGGAAGAGAAAAAGAAAACTTTTTAAAGAGTTTAAATAGTATATAAAACACTACAAAGAGCAAAATAAGCATTATAATCATATAAAAAATCGACAAATCTGGTTGTTGAAAAATAGGCTCTTCCAACTCAAACATCACTCAATCCTAAAAGAAGTTTTTGAAAAATTTTCTCCTTTTCGGTTAAACTGATATATCTTATCCGCATCTTTTTGCATTTTTCTTTAAATTCTTCATAAATAGTTTTTACTTTTTGGTTATAGCTATCCGCTATATTATTTGTCAGATACTCGACAACTACCCTTCCATCCTGGTCTAAAATAGTATAAGATAGATACTTTGAAATATCAAACTCAATATCTTTGTTTATACCGATGAAAATATACTCGTTTTTTGGTTCTAACCCACTAAAATCGATTTTTGATAAAAAGTCGGCAAAAATAACGACTAAAGATGGAGCTTTAAAGTGCAAATGTTTAAAAAGTTCATTAAAATCTACCCTTTTTACCGCCGTCTTAAAATCTTCAAAAAATTTTCCAAAATGTAAAAGCAGTTCTTCTTGGTTAGTTGGCGGATAAAAAAACCTTATTTTATCATCAAATAGTAAGATTGAGACCCTATCTTCATATCTTAAGCTACTATATGCCAAAAGAGAGAAAGCCTCAAACATCATCTCTTTTTTATCTTGAAACGAAATGCTCTTATCAATCGCCAAAACAAAATAGATATTTAAAGAGCTCTCTTGTTGAAACTCTTTAACAAATGGTTTTTGAAACTTTGCGCTAATTTTCCAATCAATAAAACGAACATCATGATCAAACGTATACTCTCTTAAATCCTTAAAATCAAGCCCGTCGCCTTTAAGACTTAAACTATGCATACCTGCAAAATCAGAAAATATCAGTTTTTTTGATTTGATAAGAATCTTTTTATGATCCATTAAGGCACTCTTGTCTGTTTTACTATATCATCGATTACATCCTCTACGGTAACATTTTGAGAAATCGCTTCAAAACTTAGCGTTATCCTATGCCGCAATACATCGTTTAAAACCGCTTTTATGTTTGAAGGAGCAACATAATCTTTTCCGCTAATCAAGGCATGTGCTTTAGAAGTTTTAAAAAGAGCTATCGTTCCTCTAGGAGAAGAGCCTATTTTAACAAGAGGGTGTTTTCTAGTGGCTAAAATGATACTAGCCATATACTCTTTTACTTTTTCATCTACAAAAACAGAGTTTGCTTGATTTTGAAGATTTAAAATATCCTCAATAGTTGCTATTTGCGCAACTTCATCTAAACTGTGAGCTTTTTGATAACGATTTAGTATCTCTACCTCTTCAATTGATTTTTTTGGAAAATCCACAACGATTTTTAATAAAAATCTATCAAGTTGCGCCTGCGGCAAGTTATATACCCCGCTCTCTTCTATCGGGTTTTGAGTAGCCATTACCATAAATGGCTTTTTGAGATCAAATGTCTCTCCTCCAATAGTTACTTGTCTCTCCGCCATCGCTTCTAGTAAAGCGCTTTGAACTTTCGCGGGAGCTCTGTTAATCTCATCTGCAAGAAGCAAATCTGTAAAAACTACTCCTTTTTTTATCTCAAATGAATTAGTTGAAGCGTTATAAATCTCTATGCCCAATATATCGCTTGGCAAAAGATCAGGCGTGAAAGAGATTCGCTTAAACTCTAAACCCACAATTTTTGAAAGAGCTTTGATAATTGTAGTTTTAGCCACTCCAGGATAACCCTCAATTAGCAGATGCCCTTCGCAAAGCAGCGTAATCAAAAGAGAATCAACCATCTTCTCTTGAGATACGATAACTTTTTTTAATTCGCTCTTAATTTTAGATATCATATCTTATCCCCTAAAATTTCATGATAAATATCGAATGCTTTATAGATGTCAAATCTTTTTTTGTAGATTTTTCTTAAAATTGTAAAGTCCTCTATCAAAACTCTTTTTGCTTCTTTAATATCCGAATAACTATCTAAACTATCTATAAAATCTTCATATAGATTTTTAGCTTTTTGATATTCGTTATTTAGTATGTAGTAGTGAGCCAAGTTAATATTTCCAATATAATTATTTTCTTTATAAAGTTTTTCTGAAAACTTTTTGCTCTTTTGAGGCTCTTTGGCTAAAAGATAATACCAAGAAGCTCCCACAGTATAACCATATATTTCAGATAGTCTAGCTTTGTCGCGACAGTATGCTATTGCCTCTTCAACTCTCTCTTCATCTAGCAAAATACTACATTTGGCAAGTCTTAATTTTTTTGGATTTGCCTTCTTAAAACATTTTAAAACTTTTTTTGAGTTAATATAAAAAAGAGGGGTTAAGAAGTATCTATCTTTTACATCAACTTTTGCTCCATTTTTTAAAAGAAAACTAACAGCTTCTTCATCATCGTTTAAAACGGAAAAGTGTAGCAATGTTCTTTGAGTGTTTTGATCGACTATCGGATTAATATCCGTTTTAAAGTTTTTTAGCAAAAAGTCAGCTACCTTAAAATAGTGATTGATTATAGAGTAGATCAATACATCTTCTTCTCTCTTGTAAAGAGAAGTTAGCGTTAATACCGATTTGGTAAATTTATAATTTCCAAGTTTTAAAGATAAATCAGCTATTTTAACGACTTTTGAAGTATCAGTTTTTATATCGGAGTTTTTAAAACTCTTATATGCCTTATTAAAATTTTTATTTTTTATATCTACTACTATTTTAGAAAATATTTGCTCATCTTTAACGCTATTTGCAAAAACTACTTGTACAAACAAAAACAAGATAAAAAAAAATCTCATTTTAAAACTATTTTTTGCCTCATTTCATATCTGTTTTCTTAATCTTTTAAAAACTTTATCAAAATCTAAACTAACTTTACAAGAGGTATCTTCAAAAAAATAGCTCTCTTTAAAAAAATCTCCAACTTTTTCATATCTTTTTCTATTTTGCTTAAAAATTTTTGCCCTTAAATCTTCCGGATAGACAATGACATAATATTTTACTTTTTCAGCTTCATATAGGCTAAATTTATAAATCTCATCTTTTTTTACGCTATTTTTACTGGCTATTTCTACTATTATTTCCGGAGTTTTTGTAAGATATGCCTCATTTTCCTCATCGCAAGTCAATACAACATCTGGTCTAACTACAGTATCTTCTGAAATTTTATAATCAATTTTCCCTAAGACTTCACATTTTAAACAATTATCTAATTGCTCATAAAAATTTGAAATAATAGCGCTTGCAATACTTTGATGTTTTTTTACCGGCGCCGGCGCCATAGCATACGGCATACCATTTATTAGCTCCCAATCCCCTTCCCAATTTTTATAATCGTCATAAGTATAATAAATCTCATCTATTTTTATTGCCGGCATATTTTTCCCTAAAAATTAATCTCTTATATATTATATAGTAAATTTCACTTTTTCTTTAAGAGCCTCTCTTTTTCAAAAATTGTGATAGTTTTGCTTGTAACTTCAACCACTCTTTATGAAGCATTAAAGGAAATCCAGCATATGTTTTTCCGCCCTCTATAGATTTTGTAACGCCGCCTCTAGCGGCTATTACCGCAAAATCTCCTATCTTTAAATGTCCGGCAGTCGCGCTTTGTCCACCCATTACTACGTTTCTACCTAAGATTGAAGAGCCGGATATTCCGACTTGCGAAGCCATTAAAACATTTTCCCCTATTTCGCAGTTATGAGCTATCTGAATCAAGTTGTCAAGTTTTGTTCCTTTTTTGATAATGGTTGAATCAAATACGGCTCTGTCGATACAACAGTTAGCTCCTATTTCCACTTCATCTTCTATGATCACATTCCCGTTTTGATATATTTTTATGTGTCTTCCATCTTTTGTGTGAGCAAATCCATACCCATCGCTACCTATCACCGTTCCTGCATGTATGATACAATTTTTACCTATTTTACAATCTCTATATATAGTTACGTTGGGATAGATTAGAGTGTTTTCGCCAATCTCTACATTATCGCCTACAAAAACGCCCGGCATTAACACAACATTTTTCGAGATTTTGGAATTTTTCCCAATATATACATTTGGATATATTTTAGCTCCCTCTTCTATGATTGGCTCATCTCCCTCATCTTCGATAGGAGGCTCTGCAAAATATTTCGTGGCATATGCTAAAGAGAGATATGGCTCGTCGCTTATTAGAGCCGACGCGCCTTTTGGAAGCTCTTTTATATATTTTTCTTGCAAAATTACCGCTGCGGCGTTTGTAGCTTTTAAATCTTTTAAATATTTTTGGTTTTCTAAAAACGACAAATCATTAAAATCGGCCTTTTTCAGACTTTGAATCTTTACAATCTCTTTATCTTCACCGATTAACTTTAAGTTTAACTCTTTCGCCAAAAAACTTAGTTTCATCTATTATCCTATCTTGTACAGCGTTAGTGTCGGTTTATTGCAATCCACTAATCTTTTATAAACAATCTCTAATACACCAATTACTTAGCCGATCCTCAAAAAACTATCTCTCGATAGCTACTACGCCTCCTCTTATAACCTCTTTTGGGTTGAAATTGCCAAGAGCGTGGATAAAGTTTTTAACTCTTCTTGGTTCATCGGCAACCATTACGATAATACCGTCCTTGCCCACATTTACTATACTGCCGTTATATGCTTTGCATAGAGCTTCTACGTCAGCCAATCTCTCTCCAAGAGGAACTTTTGCCAAAACCATCTCTTTTTCTATAAGTTCTTCATGTTCAATAACTTTATAGACAGGTATAAGTTTATGCAACTGCTTTATTATCTGTTCTATTACTCTTGGACTTCCCGATGTTACAATGGTAAGTCTTGAAAAGTCCGAGTTTGGAATAGGAGCTACCGTCAAAGTCTCGATATTGTACCCTCTTCCGGCAAAAAGCCCGGAAATCCTTGACAACACTCCATGCTCATTCTGAACTAAAACCGATATAACTCTTCTTTCCATCTTTTATCCCTCATCTTTGTATTCTAAAAGCATGTTATATAACGATCCGCCCGCAGGAACCATTGGAAGAACATTTTCATATCTATCAACTATAACGTCTATTATTGCTACAACATTTTTGCTTATAGCATCCTCTAATGCCTCGTCAAACTCCTCTTTCGTCTCCACTCTATATCCTATGCCTCCAAAACTCTCAGCTACTTTTACAAAATCTGGTTGTAAAGAGAGGTCGGTTTCAGAATATCTTTTATCATAAAAAAAGGTTTGCCACTGTCTAACCATTCCTAAATAATGATTATTTAAAACTATATTTATCACTGGCAATCTATACTCAACTGCGGTAATAAGCTCTTGAATATTCATCAAAATAGAGCCGTCCCCGCTAAAATTTATAGAAATCTCATCCGTAACTCCCCTTTTAGCTCCAATTGCCGCCGGAAAGCCAAAACCCATAGTCCCAAGTCCACCGCTTGTTATAAATTCGTTAGGTCTTGTAAAAGGATAAAACTGAGCCGCCCACATCTGATGCTGTCCGACATCTGTAGAAATTCTCGCTTTTCCTTTTAGTTTTTCGCCGACTCTTTGAATAACCCACTGGGGTTTTAAAACTTTGTCGCTATCTTCGAAAGTTAGTGGATGCAACTCTTGGTATCTTTTTAGTATCTCTCTCCAACTTTCATACCTCTCGCTTTTTACTTTCTCTTTTGCTAGCGGCAACATCTCTTTTAATACGTTTTTCAAATCGCCAACTATAGGATAATCTACATGAACCAATTTGCCTATACTACTAGGGTCTATATCAATATGAATTATTTTTGCATACTTAGCAAATTCAGACAATTTTCCGGTGACCCTATCATCAAATCTAGGTCCTAAAGCTATCAGAAGATCGGCTTCGCTCATCGCCATATTGGCGGCATACGTCCCATGCATTCCTACCATACCTAAAAGCAAAGGATCATCATATCTTAAAACACCTCTTGCCATTAAGGTTTCAACAGCGGGAATGCCTGTAAAAGAGACCATTTCTCTAACAAGCTCATAAGCGCCGCTTCTTATAATTCCTCCTCCAAGATAAAAAACCGGCTTTTTAGCCTCCGCTATAGCTTCGACAGCTTTTTTAATCTGTCTCATATTGCCCTTATAGGTAGGTTTATAAGTTTCTAGCTTTATCTCTTCGGGATAATCAAACTCTCCTATCTGAGCGGTTACATCTTTTGGAATATCCACGTGAACCGGTCCAGGTCTTCCGCTTCGCGCAAGATAAAAAGCCTCTTTTAGTATAAAAGGGAGCTCTTTTACATCTTTTACCAAAAAGTTATGTTTTGTACAAGGCCTACTGATACCTACCGCGTCAATCTCTTGAAAAGCATCCGTTCCAATCATACTCATAGGAACCTGTCCGCTTATGACTATTAAAGGAATAGAATCCATATAAGCAGTGGCAAGTCCCGTTACTGCGTTAGTAAACCCGGGACCAGAAGTAACAAAAGCCACGCCAACTTTTCCGGTAGCCCTTGCATAACCGTCAGCCGCATGTACAGCCGCTTGTTCGTGTCTAGTTAAAATATGCTGAAAATATCTATGTTTATAGACCTCGTCATAAACATTCATAATAGCTCCGCCGGGATATCCAAAAACAACCTCAACATTTTCTCTTTTCATTGCTTCAACAACCATTCTGGCACCGGTCATTTGTTGCATCTTATCTCCTACCTTTAAAATTAAAATCAGATAATTTTTATCTTATTTTATCCAAATATCTACTTCTTAAAACTTTATTATATATTTACTTCAATTATTTAAAAGTTTCTTACACTCAACTATCGCCAAACCTTCTCTTACTCCGTCGTCACTAACTAAAACTTCGTCATAACCGGCTAAGCTCATAAGCTCTTTTAAAATCAAAACGCCGGCGATTATTAGGTCTTCCCTGCCCGTTCCAACAATTTTAGCCCGTTCTTTCTCGCTCATTGAGACAAGTTTTTTTAATGCTCTATCTAAATCGATAGGAAACAAAACCGCTCCATTTATTTTTTCACTATCATAGTTTTCATAATTCATCCCAAGTTTCATAGCCGCTAAAGTTGTCGGAGTTCCGCCGGTTGATATAAATCTTTTTGGTTTGCCGAAAAGTTCATAAATATCTTGTAAAAAGATTTTTATTGCTTCTAAATTTTTTCTAATACCTTTTACGATGTTTTCTGCTGTTTTGTATTTTTGCGCAATAGTTACAATGCCAAAATCAAAACTTTGGGAAACAATCTCGTTTCTATGTTTTAGTATCAGCTCAGTAGAGCCTCCTCCTATATCGGCTAATAAAAACTTTTCACTCTCAATGCCGAGTTTTTTTAATCTATGCTCTACGGCTACGGCGCTATAAAACCCTTCCAAATCGGCATCTATAATATCTACTTTTATTCCTGTTTTTTCCAGTATGGTTTTTACTACATTTTCGGCGTTAGAAGTTTTTCTAAAAGCCGCGGTAGCTACGGCTCTAATCTCTTGATTTGAAAAATCTATACTTTTTTTGACTTCTCTCAATGCTTCAATGATTCTATCTACCGCTTCATCGGAGATAATTCCCGTTTTGTTTATGTTATCCGCGGTTCTTACTATCTTTTCATATTCAAACACTTTTTGCAACGTATAGCAATCAAACTTCAAAACTCTCAAAGAGTTTGAACCTATATCTATAGCAATCATCAAGATTCCTCGTAAAATCTATATCCGTTTTTTGTCAAAAGCTCTCTTATGCGTTCTTGATGCTCTTTTCCCTTCGTCTCAAGACCTATAGATACGTTTGCGTCTCCATAAGCTAAAGTGGCCGAGGTTCTGTCGTAACCTATCTGAACAATATTAGCGCCCACGCTAGCCAAAATCTCAGTAAGTTTCATCAAAGAACCAGGCTTATCTATCAAAGTAACGACAAGTTTCATTTTTCTGTACGATTTTATCAAACCTTTTTCTATGATAACAGACAACATAGTTACATCGATATTTCCGCCGCTTAAAACGATAGCCACCTTTTGATTTTCTACATTTAGTTTATTATACATAAGAGCGGCAACTCCTACCGCGCCTGCTCCTTCTACAACAAGTTTTTGATTCTCAAGCAAAAAGAGTATGGCGTCGGCTATCTCTTCATCGTCAACCTCGACTATCTCGTCCACACACTCTAAAATGATATCCAACGTTATCTTAGAGGTATCTCTAACAGCTATTCCGTCGGCAATGGTTTTGACATCGGTCGAATCTATCGGACGTCCTAGATAAAAGGAGTTTCTCATAGCCGGGGCGCCTGCAGCCGTAACTCCTATAACTTTGATAGCGGGATTAATCTGTTTTATAGCGCTTGCCATTCCGGCGATCAACCCTCCTCCGCCTATAGGAACTACAACCGCGTCAATGTCTTTACAAGCTTCTAAAATCTCTAAAGATATCGTCCCCTGACCGGCCATTACCTCTTCATCAGCAAAGGGATGCACAAAAACCCTATTTTGCTCTTTTGCATACTCAATAGCATGTAAGTAAGCCTCGTCATAATTGGAGCCGTATAACAAAACTTCGGCGCCGTAAGCTTTTACGCCGTTGATTTTTGTAAGCGGCGTATTTTCAGGCATAACAATCGTTGCTGGAATTTTAAAATAGTTGGCGCTAAAAGCCACTCCTTGAGCATGGTTTCCCGCGCTTGCGGCAACCACTCCCATCTTTTTCTGACTTTCGTCCAACTGAGCTATTTTGTTAAATGCCCCTCTTATTTTAAAAGCGCCCGTTACTTGAAGATTCTCTTTTTTTAGATAAATGTCACAAGAGTATCTTTTGCTTAAAATAGGAGCATAGGCAAAAGGAGTCTTTACCGCTACTTTTTCAACCCTTTTTCGCGCCTCTTTTATCTTTAAAAGTTCAATCATAAAACTTCCTTAATCTTTATATCCGTAACGAAAAAAACATGAATTTAACTGTTTTAAACTTACAATATTTTTTAAAGAAACAGATTTTTATGTTCAATCATCGTACACATATTTTGCACCACCTTTAGTCCAGACTTACGGGCTAGTTCAGCGGCTTCGTTGTTGACGATCCCTTTTTGCATCCAAACCACTTTTATATCTCCTCTTTTTATAGCGGTTTCGACAATAGGCAAAACAGCGGCGGGCTTTCTAAAAATATCAATCATATCTATTTTATCAGGCACAAGTTCTAAACTTTTATAAACCTTTTCGCCTAAAATCTCTTCTCCTTTAGGGTATATAGGAACTATTTTGTACCCTACGTTTTGCAAATAAGCCGCGACTTTATGACTATCTTTTGAAGGATTTGGAGAAAGACCTATAACCGCTATGGTTTTGACGCTTTTAAAAATAGACTTGATCGACTCTTTATCTTCGTTAACTGTTGGAAATCCGCAATCCATCTCTTACCTTTTAAAAAAATTTGATGAATATTACCAAAATGAAGGTTAATATCTTATTTAATTTATAAGAAAAAGGTAAAAAATTTTTAGTTTAGACCTCTAAAATTGCCGACAAAACGGAGATTTAGTTTAACAACCACTTTCCTCAGAAAACAAAAAAGCGTTAGTAGTACTAAAATCCTCAACTTAACTTAGGAAAATTTGTAATTTTTCATAGCGTTAGGCCAAAAATAAAGATAAATGACGGAGTGATTTTTTAGATTTGTCTTTTTCATATTCACCCGACACTTATCTTTGATCCAAAAAACTCTATCACATACCAAAAAGCGATAAAACTCTATAAACTATAAAAGCTAAAGTCCACGCCAACACATTTGGATATATCGTATAAAAAGCCCTCCACGCCCACTGGGGCACTTCTGCGTAAAAAGTGCTCATTGCAGCAATACACGGAGAATAGATCATTATTATTACAATAAGAGCAATGGCCGTTTTAAAATCGATATTTTCTCTTAATTTGTTAATAAGCGTAGTGCTGTGTTCGTCAGCTTCTCCAACCGCATATAAAGTAGCCAACGTAGACACTATCACCTCTTTTGCGGCCAAACCGCTGATAGTGGCGACACTAAGTCTCCAATCAAAACCTAACGGAGAAAAAATAGGCTCAATTGCCTTCCCAAACATTCCAAGATAGCTGCTTTCAAGCTCTTTAGCGGCAAGTTCGTTTCTCAACGCTTTTTTTTCATCTTCATTTGCGGCAACCTCTATCTTCTTTATATACTCCGTTTTTAAAGAATCATCTGTGGGATAAGAACTCAAAAACCAGACTATCATAGCCGCGCCAGCGATAAATGTCCCCGCTTTTTTTATAAATATTTTAGCTTTTATCCACAGTTCCATCAAAAGAGCTTTAACCGAAGGAAACCTGTATGGAGGCATCTCCATAACAAAGGGTTCTGGCTCCCCTTTAAAAAGTACGATACGTAATATTTTGGCTACTACAAGACCGAGAATTGCGCCGCTTATATAGATGACAAAAAGCACGTTACCAGCATTATGCGCAGGAAAAAAAGCGGCTATAAAAAGTACGTAAACCGGAAGTCTGGCGCTACAGTTCATAAACCCCAAAACCAGCATAGTTATTAATCTATCTTTTGGATTTTTAAGCGTTCTAGCCGCCATATACGCCGGAACGGTACAACCAAAACCGCTAACCAAAGGAATAAAAGCCTTCCCTTGAAGCCCAAACTTTTTTAAAAAACCATCAAGCAAAAATGCCGCCCTTGCCATGTATCCGGTCTGTTCTAAAAGATTGATACCTAAAAAGAGTATTAAAATATTTGGCAAGAACATTATGATTGCGCCAACTGCCGGAATCACGCCGTCGGTTATAACGGAGTTTAAATCCCCTTTTGGCAGGATCATTTTAAGCCACTGAGCAAAATTGGTTACAGTTTGGTCTATATACTCCATAGGAATAGAGCCCACTTGAAATGTAAGCTGAAAAAGAAGCCACATAAAAAAGAGAAATATTGGCAACCCAAAAATGGGGTGTATCAAAATTTTATCAATTTTATCAGTCAAACTCTCTTTTTGAGGGAGTATCATAACCTGCATTACTATACTTTTCGCCAAAGAGTTTCTCTCATCGGTAAAGATATCGGCAACGCTCTCTTCGTCAAACTCCAACTTAAGTTTTTTGATACTCTCTCCAAGTTCTTCGTGAAGTTCCAAAAATATAGGAAGATCGTGGACTATTTTATAAATATCTTCATCTTTTTCTAAAAGTCGAATAATAAAAAAACGAGACTCCTCCTTATCATTAAAATGTGGAGACTTCATAAGAATATTTGAAAGCTTAACAATCTCTTCCTCTATTTTTTCATTGTAAAAAATCTTTCTTTTTGGTTTTGGCAAATTATAAACTTCTATTACTTTATCGATTATCTCATCTACTCCCCTATTCTCTTTTGCAGATGTTAAAATAACGGGAATCCCCAGCAAAGAAGAGAGCTTGTCGGCATCTATTTTTCCACCGTTTTTTTCTACCTCGTCAATCATATTTACTACTAAAATCATCTTTTTATTCATATCTAGCAGTTGCATAGTAAATATAAGATTTCTTTGTAAAACATTGGCGTCTACTACGTTTATGATAAGATCGTAATCCTCCTCTAAAAGGTACTTTTTGGCTACGTGCTCCTCCGGAGTATACGCATTTAGAGAGTAGATGCCGGGAAGATCGACTATATCTATCTCATAATCCCCTTTTTTAACCAACACCTCTTTTTTCTCCACAGTAACTCCGGCAAAATTTCCCACATGTAGTTTAGCATCCGTTATCGAGTTTATAATAGAGGATTTTCCAACATTAGGCTGACCTACCAACGCCACTTTGATTTTTTTCATATCTCGCCTCTTTTTTCTTTAAATATAAAATTATATGATAATTAGCATAAATAGTCTTAATCTATCAATATACTTTCCGCTTCCTCTTTTCTCAACGCCACTCTTGTTCCCTCTACATCTACTTCCCATGTCTGTTTTTTGAGAGTATAGTCGAGTAATTTTAATCTGTTTCCCTTAGCGACTCCCATTGCCGTCAATCTACTTTTGACAGGCTCTTTTGCTTTAATCTTTTTTATAACCGCTTCCTCGCCTATTTTCATCTGCACAATACTCTTCATCTCATCTCCTGAAACTCTTTTTCAAAATCAATCTAAATATATTGTGATCATTTCTTGAATCCAATTGATCGCCGATAAAAGCGCAAACAAATTGTAAATTTATATCATCCTTGAGCGTAGCTTCCACATAAATGTCATTCTCTATAGTATAAAACTCTTCTTCATCGCCGGCTTTAAAAACGCCTCTAGCTACGCCTATCGTAATATCGTCGTTAAAATAGTATTCTATTCCAAACATATGGCTCTTTGCGTTTCTAGCTTGAATAGAGTCTATAGTTTGTTCTTCAAGGGAGGTAAAAAACGGACCTCCTCCAAAACTAAAAAAACTTTGTGTCGAGCCAAACTCTTCATTATACGCCCATTGAATTTTAACATCTTTTACAAAAAGTTCAGTTAGAATTCCAAAAGTTTTCGTATCTATTTTGCCAAGCAAAGAGTCTCCGCTGTTTACCGCTCTATCTAGCTGAAATGCAAGATAAAACTCTAAATTCCTATACACAAAAGAGTTGCCGGCAGTCAAATAATAATCATCCGCGACATCGTAAACTTTATAAAACCAAAAAGATATATTTTTATACCCCTTTTCATACTCTATAGAAGCTAAGGAGATACCGTCAGTTCTTTTTTTCGCTCCGATAACTTCACTGATATTAACAAATTTTGAAGCATCAATACCGTTCTCCCATCCGGCCATTTTGTCAAGTTTTGCAAATGTTATTTCAATATCTTCATAAAAGTAACTCTTAAAACAAACGCCTTGAAAAAAGTTTGGAATCATCATAATATCGTCACTGTCGGCATGTGGAGTATCCACCATCATTCTACCGGCCTTTATAACCGATTTTCCAAAATGATACTTCACATATGCTTCGCTTACAAAAACCGCCGAACTCTTTTTTGAGCCCAATAAATTTTCGTTTGTTTCGTCAAAAGAGGGATTAAGCCCAAAATCCCCCGCCGCATAAAAACTTGAAACTGCGCTAAAACCGTAAAACTCTTTTGTATAAATATGTATATGCCCGCCGATTCCAAAAGCTTTCGTGTCGTATTTGTCACTATTGTCTTGATAAATATATCCGAATCTAATTTCACTTTTTGTATGTTCAAGGGGCGTATTTTCGCCCAACTTTGTTCTTAATGACGTTTCCGCGAAAATATTTGCGGTCGCAAATAAAGCGACCGCAAAAAATAGCCTTTTCATAACAAGTCCTTAATTTCATCATAAATCTATTTTTGAAATAATACAAAAAGAAAACTTACCGTTTTCTTAATCTTGATAATCATTTTCATTATCAATGTAAGATGAGGAGCTTTTTTTATAAGAAATTCTAAACAACAGGACTTAACGTTAGAATCCGTTTTTGCAACGCTAAGGTAGATTTAAAGCCGATAAGCCAAATTTTTATCGCCAAAAACAAGTATTAAAAGCTAATAAATAAAATTGTAAAATATGAGTTTTTGAGTTAAAATAAATTTGCTTTTAAAGTAGTTTATAGCGTTATAAATAGCTTATGTAGCAATGTGGCATTTTACTCTAAACATCTTATCGTCTACTATAAATCCGCCTTAGGCTCTCCTATAAAATAACCTTGAGCGTAATTTACTCCAAATAGCTTTACCGCCTCAAAAATTCGCTCGCTTGAAACAAATTCGGCTATTGTTTTTGAACCTATCTCCTCGGCGATATTTTGTATAGATTTGACAATTATTTTCGACTTTTTATCATTTAAAATATCTTGTATAATCGATCCGTCAATTTTGATATAATCGATTTTAAGTTTAAAAATATTAACAAAGTTCGAATACCCCGCGCCAAAGTCATCTAACGATATCTTAACTCCGTAACTTCTAACTCTGTCAATAAACTCAGAAACTCTAGAAAAGTTATTGATCGCTTCGTATTCGAGCAACTCGATAGTAAACCGTCTGCTTGTTTTGGGGTTTTCTTTTATGATACTTTCTATTATACGGCAAGTATCTTCATGGACAATATCGCGGAAAGACAAATTTACGCTAAACTCATAAGGTTTATCCTTAAATTTCTCAAACGCTTTTACTAGTACCATTTTTGTAACTTCGGGATATATAAACATATTTTTAAGAACATCCAAAAATTCCGATGGACATAAAATTCTACCGTTTAAGTCTTCAACCCGTAAAAGCGCTTCATATTTTTCAATCCTACCGGTATCGATATTAAAGATGGGTTGATAATAAATATAAAATTTATCGCTGGCAAAAGCTAGTTGCAACCGTTGCGATAGCCGAAGATTTTTAGCGTACGACAGTATCTCCTTGCGCGTAAATTTATCTACGTTTGTAATTTTCCTGGAATTCTGTTTGCCATGTATAATGCCAAATTCAGTTTTTTCTAGCAGATGTCTTCCTATTTTTGCGTATGAGCCATAGATAGTAATATTTACAAGCTTACTATCTTTGGGATAAGGTTGACTCTCAAGCATGCTAACAATTTTTTGAATAGATTCATACACCTTCTCACTTTTTAACAAAATTCCAAACTCGTCTCCGTATATACGGTAAACTTTTTGACACTCTTTACATCCGACCAAAACTTGAGCAATACTTTTTATAACTTTATCGCCCGTTTTTTGGCCAAACATTAGATTGATTTTTGAAAAGTCTTTAATATTAAACAGAAAAAAGCTCAAACTACTATCAAGATTTTTTATATCGCTTTGCAAAGTAAATCTATTTGGAAGATGCGTTAGGGCATCTATAGTGAAAGATATAAGTTCCTCTTCCGTAAAGTATTGTAAAATATTTTGACGTATTATAGCGCTATAATAAATCATATCTATATAGAGTAACAAAAATCGATGATAAGCCCCTTTTCGGTATGATATATAAGCGTGTTTCGCTAAAGTATGTAGATTGTGATGCTGCTCTTTTATCTCTTTTATATCATACTCTTCGTCCATTTTTTCTATCCAACATCCAAGATGGCACCGGGTTTCATCCATCTGAGGAGGATCGGTATCGTTGGTAATGGATGAGATAAACTCTAATATCCAATATATATGCGAGTTGATGGTATCGCGCACTTTATTTATCGTAGGAGCAAATATTTTTTGAACTTTAATCTCAAAATATTTGGCGTCATTTTGTAGTTTTATACGTAGATAGCCAAGCGCTATGTTGTCAATAAACTCGTTATAATTTATACCCGCGCGTTGAAAAAGGTCTTCGACGATAAAATTAAGCTCTAGGTAAGGAATCTCTTCTATCGCGCAATATTTTCCAAAATCCCTCAAATCCTCGGAGCTATTGTTTTGAAAAAACTTTTCCAATAACTCTATACTTCTATTTGAAAGAAGTACGTCGCTATACTCCTTATCTATCTGAGTACTGATCTCTTTTATATTTTTTACTAAAAATGCGCGATCTGTCTTCATAATACAAATTTTATATCATATAGATTCTTAAAAGTATATGATTTTTAAATATAGTAAGAACTATATATGTTTATAGTTACGGAATTTTCTCGTTTTTCAATGTTTACGGTTATAAGTTTTACTAAAGTCTCTTGCAGTTTCAGTCTCTATTGTAAAACTATAAACAATAAACTAAGCAAAGCAAAACTTTGCTTAATTTTTAGGAGAAAATAGTAGCTTGTTGATGCATCGTTAATGTTTGTTTACATAAAATACACAAAGATACTTATTGATCAACTTGATTGATTTGATCATAAAACTTCATCAACTTCTGCCTAACATCTGCAATCATTTCCGGAGTCGCTTTTGGAGATTCGTTCCATGTAGCTTGAAAGTTATCTTTTTGGGTAGAGTATACGCATTCGTTCAAAAAAGCGTTATATTCCTCTATAGTTTTACAATATCTCTCTTCTCCCGTCTCTTTGTTTATAGCCTTTATAACCCAGCTTCCAAGCCCATCCGGTAAAATCTCTGCTTCAACCACTAAAACATCATCTTTTTCCATGACAATCCTTTTATTTAGTTTTTATATCCGCTTAATAAAGTTCGGCGACTTTATCTCCGAACTTTACTTTTTGTCCTGCAAACACTTCTAATTTTACGCTATCTTTTTCAAAAAGCATCACTACCGTCGAACCCATCTTGAAATATCCTAGAAGCTCGCCTTTGCTCATCCAAAGATTTTCATACTCATAAACAGAAATTTCTCTATTTTTGTTTGTCTCTATCCTACTTTCAAAAACTAAAGTCATCTGTCCTACATTCAAAGCGCCTACCAAAACGATATAAAACAATTTTGAATTTTTTGTATAACACTCTAAAATAACTCTTTCGTTTTCTATAAAAAGATTTATCTTTTTTCTAAGATATCTAAGGTTAACCGGATAGAGCTTACCTGGAATATGAATCACTTTTTTTATTTGAAGATCATAAGGCATATGGTATCTATGATAATCTCTCGGAGAGAGATAAAAATTTATAAATTCACCGTTATAAACTCTCTTTTTACTCTTTTCGTCACACTCCAATAACAAAGAGTCGACACAATACTCCATACCTTTTATCTGAAAAAGTCTATCTTTTTGGAGTTTTCCGCATTCTGTTATAAGAGAATCCGTTGGAGACACGACCGATTTTTGATCTATATCTATATCTCTTTGGTTAATAAGCTCTCTAGTAAAAAGCTCATTAAGAGTTTTATACTCTTCAGCTTTTTTAAACTCTTTCATATCCAATTTTAAAAATTTAACATACGATCTGTTAATAAATTTTTGAAGAGCAGGATGAAATCTGTGACTAGCAAATTTTCCGAAACTCTTTGAGATGATGTTGCTTATTACTCTTTTTCTTACTCTTCTCAAAAAAAGCCACTCCTTAAAATTTTAGGATAAATATACCAAAAATTGGATAAAATCCCAAAACTTATTTGTTAATTGAACTCTCTGAATAAATAGTAATTGAGCGAAAGCTTTATCATTTTAGCTTGAAAATTTTATGTTGGTCATAAAAGCAAAAAAGTGCGCTTAACCCCGAAGGGCGCTCCTGTGGCGTAGGCTATGCAAGTTTGTATAAACGCCTCGCCGTGCGGAGCTACCAACGCAAAGCAGTTTGCGCTGGCTTAACGCTTCTTGCGTTCGCACTTTTTAATAAAATTTTCAAGCGTTGCCAAATGCAAAAATGATAACTTGCTTGAGCGAAATTTGCTATTTATTCAGAACACTCAATTAGCGTGGAGTTATGAAATACTCTATAAACTTAAACAAGGAGAATTATGCTTAGATTTGCTCCAAGCCCCACAGGCGATATGCATATAGGAAATTTAAGAGTCGCTATTTTTAACTATATAGTTGCAAAACAAAAACAAGAGAGATTTTTGGTTAGAATCGAAGATACCGATATTGAGAGAAATATAGAAGGAAAAGATAAAGAGATACTAGAAATCTTGAAAAAATTCGATATCGAGTATGACGAACTTCTATATCAAAGCAAAAATATCACCTTTCACCAAAATTTTGCGTATAAACTTTTGCAAGAGCAAAAAGCCTTTGCGTGTTTTTGTACCAAAGAGGAACTTGAAAAAGAGAGAGAAAAGGCAAAAAAGGAAAAAAAAGCTTATAGATATAGCGGAAAATGTGAAGAGATCACTATCCAAGAAGCATCAAAAAAAGCGGAGCCTTTCGTAGTCAGAATCAAAAAACCACAAAGAAGAATTGAGTTTGACGATATTTTAAAAGGAAAAATGGCTTTTGAACCAAATGAAGTGGACTCTTTTGTTATTTTAAGAGCGGATGGAAGAGCGACTTACAACTTTGCATGCTCGATAGACGATATGCTTCATGATATTTCTTTAATCATAAGAGGAGAAGATCATCTATCAAACACTCCAAAGCAGATACACATAAGAGAGCTTTTGGGATATACAAAAACCATACAATATTGCCATCTTCCAATAATTTTAAATGAAGAGGGCAAAAAGATGAGCAAACGGGATAAGGCCTCAAGCGTTAAATGGCTTTTGGAAGAGGGATTTTTGCCGCAAGCTATCGCTAACTACCTCATACTTCTTGGTAACAAAACTCCAAAAGAGATATTTACTATGCAAGAGGCTATAGATTGGTTCGAACTTAAAAATCTATCAAAAAATAGCGCAAAATTTGATTTGGACAAGCTAAGATTTATAAATAGAGCGCATATTAAAATGTTAGATGATAAAATATTAGCCAAATTTTTGGGTTATGATGATGAAAATATAGGAAAACTTGCTAAAATATATATTGAAGAGGCAAGCACTTTAAAAGAGCTAAAGCCTAAGATAGAAAAGATTTTTTCTAAAAAAGAGATTCCACCCGAGTATGAAAAAGAGGCTGAAGTTTTAAAAAAACTGATAAAAGATTATAGCAATATAAAAGAGTTTGACGAGTTTAAAAAGATGTTAATGCAAGAAAGCGGATTAAAAGGCAAAAAGTTTTTTAAACCATTAAGACTGCTCCTAACCGGAGAGGAGCACGGACCTGAAATATCGCTTTTGTATCCGATTTTAAGAAAATCTATAAATGAGGTAGTAAAATGATAGTTATTTCCACACTTTTAGAAGCCGTCGCCAATATTTTACATATGGTGATCAACATTTATATCTGGGTTGTCATCATAGCCGCGCTTATTAGTTGGGTGCGACCCGATCCTTACAATCCTATAGTTCAAACACTCTATAGACTCACCGAACCCGTTTACTATTTTATAAGAAAATATATACCTACTGTTATCGGGGGTATCGATCTTGCGCCGCTAATAGTTATTATCGCGTTGCAGTTTATGGACCTCTTTTTGGTTAAACTTCTTTTTCAGCTAGCATACTCGTTACAATGAAAAAACTGATTTTATTGTTACCTCTTTTGCTATTTTCAAAAGAGGTAACATTAGATTTTATAACGCAAAAACCAACATCTGTTGCCAAAGATTACTATATATGGCGTTTTTTAGACCAAAATATCACTTCCAATGAAGCCAATAAAGCCTTTTATCAAACAAAAAACGTAAATAGAAAAATCTTTCTTAGATTTGCTAAAAAAAGCGATGACGAAAACATAAAAGAGATCGCAAGATGCATGAAACTAAAACCCAAAGAGTATATAAAAGAAAACGCGGAATGTATCGCTGCTGGGATGAGTCCCTATAAATTTGTATCTTTGGGTTTGGAAGAGAGAAAAAAGATAGCAAGAAAGGTAAAAAAGTTTGAAAAAACTTATAAAATTTTCACTCTTTTGTCTTCCAAATATCCTTTTTTTATGCTTTTAAACAATGAAGATATATTTTTTGAAGTGTTTAACCAAGTAGGAGATAAATTTCGAGAAAAATACCTTAACTACACAATACCGCCATATTTTTTAGAAAAAATCAAACATAAAAAAGGTTTTGACACTTTTGTAAATATCACGATAACAAACCCTAAATTAAAAAAAATTCATTTTTCCTTTTTTGATATCTCTACTCAAGATTTAAGCGCTTATTCATCTTTTTTGATCGCTATTAACGCGGTTAGATACTCAAAGTACGATATAGCCAAAAAGTTTCTAACTTACGCTTATGATAAAGCATACTACACTTTTGACAAAGATAAATCTCTTTTTTGGTTATACCTTATAACAAAAAATCCAAAAATATTAGAAAAACTTAGCGAATCTAAAGATATTAATATCTATTCTCTTTACGCTAAAGAGAGACTTCGCAAAAAAATCGATAATTTTGTCACTTTTGATTTTAAAAACAAAAGCAACGAAATAGATATAAAAGACCCGTTTATATGGCTAGAAATTCTTAACAAAGTAAAGAGTTTAAACCAAGACGAGTTAAAAAGATTCGCTTATCATTTTAGAAGCAAAAATCTACTTCCGGTATATGCTTTTATAATGGAGAGATATTACAGATACAAAATCCATCCTTACATAACCCCATTTGAAGATTATTTAAAAGGAGTGGATAAAAAAGATAGAGCTTTGATATACGCTTTAGCTAGGCAAGAAAGTAGATTTATACCTTCTAGTATCTCTACTTCATTCGCGTTAGGCACTATGCAGATAATGCCCTTTTTAGCAAAAGCTATAGCAAAAGAGAAAAGTGTAGAGGGTTTTGATCTTGATATGATGTTTGAGCCTAAAACAAACCTTGATTTTGCTTTGCATCATATCAAATTTTTAAAAAGAAAACTAAAACATCCTCTTTTGATTGCTTACGCTTACAACGGCGGGATCGGTTTTACAAAAAGGAAAATTATAAAAACCGATATTTTCGACGAAAATAAGTTTGAGCCTTTTTTAGGAATGGAGCTTGTAGCGTATCCTGAAACAAGAAAATACGGCAAAAAAGTTTTGGCAAATTATGTGATCTATTGTAAGATTTTAGGCGTTAAAGAGAGTCTACGCTCTCTTACTGAAAAGTTAGTGCCGTTTGACCGTAATCATCGCTTTTAAATTGGAGCTTTTTAACCCCGCTATTTTTCGGAAACTTGACAAGATATATCTTATACCAAGGTTTCACCATAGGCATCTCTTTTGCCAAAATATCCTCTCTTGACAACTCTTTTATCATAATCGGTTCTTGATCGTTTAATAACAGATGGTATTTAGGATTGTTTAGACCGCTTTTTTTATCATCCTCAAAATCGTTGGATATATATACCCTAACAAAAAAATAGTCTCCATCTTTATATTTTTTATATATTGGATTTAGATAAGTAGCTATAATAAAAGCTTTATTTTCCATAGAAACTACAATTTCACCTTTTTTTGTATGTGATATAGCCTTTTCATAAGGTTTGTCTTTGCTAAAAAATTCAAAACCGTTTTTTTGCCCGCATCCATTAAAGATAAATAGAGCCGTTAAAGTTGCTATCAAAAAAATTTTTCTCATATAAAACCTTTATAAAGTTTTTGATTATTTTTAAACAATTATACAAAAACCCACCTTAACTGCCTTTTATCTATATTTTGGTAAAATCTCAACATATTTTAGTTTAGTTATAGTTTGATGTTAATGTTTTAACTTAACTATAAAGAACCTCTATGTTAAAGGCAGTAGATGAGAATCGCCGTAGCTTTTACCGGCCCTTCTAACAGCGGCAAAACAACAGCTATTGAAAAGATAGCTAAAAAACTTATAAACGACTATAAAATAGTTATAGTAAAAAACGACCCAAAAGATAAAGCCAAATTCGATATAGAGGGAAAAGATAGTTACAAATTTTATAAAACGGGAGCGGAAGTCGTAATAACTTCGCCTACGAGAACCACGTTTTTTTCCCACAGAAAAAAAGAGTTAAAAGATATCGTAAATATGGTAAACGATTTTGACATAATGTTGGTAGAGGGGTTAAAAACTCTGCCTTTGCCCAGAATCGCAATATTTAGGGGAAAAATAGACGAAAGCTATTTTGGTTTCATAAAAGCGGTTGCGATAGACGAAAGCATCGATAAAAAGAGTATTCCTGAAAATATAGATATTTTGAATCTTAACGATATTGATTCGATTATAGATTGGATATTTAAAAACGCTAAAGAGGTGTAGACATGCAAGAGATTTTTGAAGCGATAAAAAGAGGCGCAAAAAGAGTTCACGAAGCGATAAATTTTGAAGAGTTGGGTTACTGTGAAGGCGAAAACTGCTCCGGCGAAAAACAACTAAAATTAGATGTTAAAAGTGACGAAATAATAGAAGAAGAGTTATCAAAAATTAACTCCGTTAAAATTTTGGCAAGCGAAGAGAAAACTGATCCGCTTCTTATAAACGAAAACGGAAAATATCTTATAGGTTACGATCCTCTAGACGGAAGTAGTCTTGTCGACGTAAATCTAAGTGTCGGTTCTATATTTGGCATATATGAAAACAGCTTTGACGGAAAAGATTTGGTAGCTTCCGCATATGTTGTTTACGGCCCTAGAGTAGAGCTTGTTATAGCCACAGTAAAAGTCGAAAGGTTTATTCTTAGAGATGGAGTTTTTCATTTCAAGGAAGAGATAAGGCTAACTGATAAAGGTAAAATAAACGCGCCGGGAGGTACTCAAAAAGAGTGGTACGACTATCATAAATCACTGATAGACTCCCTTTTCAAAGAGGGTTACAGGCTTAGATACTCCGGAGGGATGGTCCCTGATCTTCACCAAGTCTTAGTAAAAGGCGGAGGACTTTTTAGTTATCCCGGAACAAAAGATAAGCCAAATGGAAAACTAAGAAGAGTTTTTGAGGTATTTCCTTTTGCGAATATATTTGAAAAAGCCGGAGGATTTGCAATAAACGAAAAAGGAGAAAGACTTCTCAACCTCAAAACAGATAACGTTCACGAAACTACTCCTTGTTTTTTCGGCTCAAAATATGAGATAGATAGAGTAAAAGAGTATTATGATTTAAAAGGTTAAAAATTGACTAAAGAGACTCAGATAGATAAATATAAAAAAGCCTTGTTGGAAAAACTAGAAACTTTAAAAAGATGTCAACAAGAAAAAAGTATCGATAGCTGTTTAAAATGTAACGAAATAATAGGTTGTAAAACAAGAAACGAATACGTAAATGCAGTATATGAGAGTATGAATAAAGGTGAAGGCGGAGGATTTGAGTTTTAGAACAAGATAAAAGATTTAAAAAAGAGACGAGAAAGGAACTTTTATGGCTAAAAAGATGTACATAACTACACCTATTTATTATGTTAACGACGTGCCGCATATTGGGCATGCGTATACTACTATTATTGCGGATAGCGCGGCTAGATATTTTAGATTAAGAGGTTATGATACGTTTTTTTTAACGGGTACCGACGAACATGGACAAAAGATAGAGCAATCGGCAAAATCCAAAGGAAAATCCCCAAAAGAGTACGCAGATGAGATAAGCAAAAAGTTTAAAGACTTATGGGATCAATTTGAGATTAGTTACGATAGATTTATCAGAACAACAGATACTGAACATATAAAAGGCGTTCAAAAAGCGTTTGAGATTATGTACGAAAAGGGCGATATTTACAAAGGCGAGTATGAAGGTCACTACTGCATAAGTTGCGAAGCCTTCTTTCCCGAAACGCAACTAATCGAAGGAGAATTTTGTCCAGATTGTGGAAAAGTTACGTCTATCGTGAAAGAGGAGAGCTACTTTTTTAGACTCTCAAAATATCAAGAAAAATTGCTTAGGTGGTATAAAGAGGTGGACGACTCTATTTTGCCTAAATCCAAAAAAAACGAAGTAATAAGATTTGTGGAGGATGGACTTAACGATCTTTCCATAACAAGAACCAGCTTTGATTGGGGCGTTAAACTACCTCCTTCTATCAACGATCCTAAACATGTTATGTATGTATGGCTTGACGCCCTACTTAACTACATCACAGCTTTAGGATTTGGAACAAATGAAAAACTTATGCATTATTGGCCTGCAAACTATCATCTAGTGGGAAAAGATATACTCAGATTTCATGCAGTATATTGGCCGGCGTTTTTAATGAGTTTAGGACTAGAACTGCCTCTTCACATAGCCGCGCACGGTTGGTGGACAAGAAACGGCGAAAAGATGAGCAAATCTAAAGGAAATGTAGTTGATCCAAAAGCCGTCGCAGATGCGTATGGACTTGAAAACTTTAGATACTTCCTTTTAAGAGAAGTTCCTTTTGGTCAAGACGGCGATTTTAGCCAAAAAGCTCTCATAGATAGAATAAATAGCGATTTAAGCAACGATCTTGGCAATCTTCTAAACAGAATTATAGGAATGAGCGGCAAATATTTCGATTTTAAAATAAATAGCGATAATATTAAAAAATTTCACGAAAAAGAGTTAAAAGAGGTAGAGTATATCACACTCTCTTTAGAAAAGTATATCAATGACATGAAATGGAACAAATATCTAGAAGAGCTTTGGAAAATCCTATCTATAGCCAATAAGTCTATAGATACCTACGCTCCTTGGAGTAAAATGAAAGAAGGAAAAAACGACGAAGCTATGGCTACCATAGCTCTAGTAGCCAATATATTGACAAAAACCGCCCTCCTTTTACATCCCGTTATGCCCAAAACTACTTCCAAAATTGCCGATGCCTTAGGATTTGGAATCACAAAAGAGAATTTTGATAAATTTATTGTTAATCGTGGGCTTTTGGAAGAGACTATTATTAAAAAAATTCCGCCTCTATTTCCTAAAATAGAAGAACCTTTGATGCAGGAGACAAAACCGCAGGAGCAGAAAAAGAAAGAAGAGAAAAAAGATAATAAAGAGAAAAAAATTGAAGGCATTATAACCATAGACGATTTTTTTAAAGTATCTATAAAAGTCGGGGAGATCAAAGATGCGGAAGAGGTTCCAAAAAGCAAAAAACTTTTAAAACTAAAAGTAGACCTAGGTGAAGATAGGCTAAGGCAGATAGTTGCAGGTATAAAAGAGTACTATACGCCTGAGGAGTTGATTGAAAAACAGGTTTGCGTAGTCGCGAACTTAAAACCGGCAAAATTGATGGGGATTTTAAGCGAAGGTATGATTTTAGCAGCAAAAGATGAAGATGGACTCACTTTAATAACTCCTATGAAGCGTAAAAAACCCGGCACTCCCGTCAAATGAGAATAGAAAACCTGGTTTATCTTGTCGGAGGAGAGCTTAAAAGCTCCCCTTGCGTGTCTGAAATAAAAGGTTTCTCTTTCGACTCAAACAGTATAAAAAGAGGAGACCTTTTTTTCGCAAAAAATAAAAAAGATATAAATCGAGCTGTTCAAAACGGAGCGTATGCCGTTTTATTTGAAGGTTGGACGCAGATTACCGACTCGGAAATCGCTTGGATAAAAGTAGAAGACTTAGAACTTGCCGCACTAAAACTTCTTCGATTTTTTATCATACAAAAATCGATGCCTATATTTAAGCTTTCTTCTCTCGAATACAACATCGCAAAAGAACTCAGCAATGAAAAAGAGATTCTTTTTATAAAAAAAGATTTTATAAAAGCCTTGATCGACTTTTTTAAAAAAGAGACAAAACTGATATTGATAAGCGATACGGATAGTTTAAAAAAGTTGTCTCTAGATTATAATGAGACGAATATCTCAAAAAGGATGAGCATTATAAAAAGATATATTTTTGAGACCTCTTTTATTTACGATAATATTTATTATGAAAGAGTTCATATAAGCCCTATTTTTCTAGAAGAATTCAATAAAGTTTTAAATCTATTAGATGAGAGTTATATTGATTTTAACATAAAAAATATAGAAAATCTAAACCATTTTAAACCATTTTTTATAGACAATAGATTCTCTTTAAAAGAGTTCGGCAAGAGTGATAAAGTAATAATAATCGAAAAAGATTATACGCTTTTGGAAAGAGAGAGAAATTTTTTAGAAAACAACGCTAAATGGGCTAAAAAAATCTATATAAGCGATAAAAAAACAGAAGGGTTTATATTTGAAAAAAGATTTGATAAAATAAGGGAAATTTTGTACAATGAGCGTTTTAACTTTGCTCTTATAGCAAAAAACGAGTTTAAACTCGAAGATTTAGAGATAAAAAAAACGCGCAATTCACTTTTTTAAGGAGTATAACAAATTGGATTCTTCTAAGCGACCTTCAACAAAATTTTCTGAAATATTTTCGGCATATTGGGATATTTATGTAGGTATTTTCTTTGGAATATTGGCTTTTATAGCGCATAAAAACGGTCTTCCTTTAGCAAGCACCATATTAGCGGCAATTTCAATAGGCGCTCTATCGGTTACAATTTCGGAGATTGCAGAGATTTTAGCCGAAAGATTAGGCGAGCCATATGGAAGTTTCGTTTTAACATTCAGCGCTGTCGCCGTTGAGATACTTTTGCTATTTATGATACTAAGCAGCGGCGAAAATGCCGATCCTGAAACCCTAGAAACGGTAAAAAGCGGTATTATCTCCGCCGTAATAGTGGATATGAACGTACTTCTGGGACTTGCCGTATTTGTGGGAGGCCTAGCTTTTAAAGAACAAGAGCATAATGAAGATACTTCAAGCACTTATACTACGATTTTATTTGTTTCCGCGCTTGCGCTTTTAGTTCCAAGCGTATTACAGTTTTCAAATGAAGCGGAAAGAAAACTTACGGAAGCAAGCATAATAATATCGATAATGCTGGCGATATATTATATTTTTATATATATCTTTCAAACAAAAACACATTCTCATTTCTTCAAAGCCACCGCAAGAAGTAGAATCATGAGAATGAAAATAAAGATTAACGAAGAGGAAGAAGAGGAAAACTATATATTCGATAAATTCTCTAACTTTATAAATTTCATAGTTATTTTTGCTCTTATACTTATGGTAGGATTTGTAGCTGAGATTTTTGCTAGCGACGGAATGCCGGTATTTAAAGAGCTTGGCATATCAACCGGTCTTGCCGGTTTGATCATAGCTATCATAAGCGTAACTCCTGAAATTTTTACTGCGGTAAAAGCCGCTAAAAACGATCAGATTCAAAGAGTTATCAATATAGCGATGGGAGCTTCGACGGTCTCAATTTTGCTGACTGTTCCTATACTAATGGCTCTTTCTTATATGAACGGTATCCATTTTACTTTAGATTTTAACTCTTTGCAGATTGGCGCATTGATTTTTACCGTACTTTTAGCTTGGAAAACTACCGATAATGGCGAAACCAACTATATAGAGGGTATTTCACATTTAATGCTATTTATCTGTTTTGCCGTAATCGCCGCGCTATACTAGATAAAAAGACGTCTTTGTAAATCAAAAGGATTTTAAATGAAAAGAAGAGTCTTTATCGCCGCTACCGCCGTGGCTGCGGCTTCTTTAGTTTCGGGATGCAAAAGAGAAGAGAGAGACTACTCATCCGTAAATATAAACAAAAAGAGAAAAATTGAGATTAAACTCTGTACTAGCTGGCCGGCAAATTTTCCCATAATGGGTGAAGGCGTAGAGAGATTTGCAAAAAGAGTAAACGAAGCAAGTAACGGAGAAATAGAGATAAAAGTTTTTCCAAAAAACATTCTTATTCCGGCGCTTTTAGTTTTTGACGCTTGCAGTAGCGGTCAAATAGACGCTTTTCATTCTGGCCCATACTACTGGAAAGGAAAAAACGCCGCTTTAAGTCTCTTTGGAGGATTTCCTTTTGGTTTTACGGCAAACGAGATGGGCGCTTGGATGATGTTTGGAGGAGGATTGGATATCTGGAGAGAGATATATGAAAAATATAATCTCTATCCGATGCTAGGAGGAAATACTGACGTTCAGATGGGAGGATGGTTTAGAAAAGAGATTAAAACTCTCTCGGACCTAAAAGGTCTAAAGATGAGGATTCCTGGTCTTGGCGGCGAAGTTATGGCAAAATTAGGAGTAAACCCCATACTTTTACCTGCCGGAGAAATCTACACAGCATTAGAAAGAGGCACTATTGACGCTACCGAGTGGGTTGGACCCGCTCTAGATATAAAAATGGGATTTTATAAAGTGGCGAAATATTACTACAGCGGTTTCCATGAACCAGGCAGCGTTTTGGAACTAACTTTCAATAAAAAAGTGTGGGACAATTTGGGAAATGAGCATAAACAACTAATTCAATCTTGCGCCAACGAGCTAAACTCCGCTATGATTTTCGAATTTCAAGCACAAAACGCTAAAGCTTTAAAAGAGTTAAAAAATAGGGGAGTCATCCTAAAAACTTGGCCAAAAGAGATTATAGACGAGGCAAAAAATGCTCTTTTTAATGTAATCAAAGAGCAATCCAAAAAGAGCATGGATTTTAAAAGAGTTTGGGATATAATCGAACCTTTTTGGCTAGAAAATAGAGCTTGGACAAATCTTGGATTAAAAAAATATCTTGAAATGAGAGACTGAACAAACTTAGATAACGCAAAATATTTAAAAAACAATCTTTAAAACTTTAAGTTTTAAGATATTATTTCTGGCTTTTATAAGATATTTGATCTTGAATGCCTGCTTTTTCAAACCCTTTCAGCCTTAAACGACAGCTATCGCAAACTCCGCAAGCTTCATCTTCGGCTTGATAACAACTCCACGTAAATTCAAGAGGAACCCCTAATTCTATAGCTTTAGAGACAATATCCTCTTTACGAAGATGAATAAGCGGAGTTTTTAGTTTGATTTTAGTTTCCTCTTTAGTTCCTAGATTGATTGATTTCTCCATAGATTTGATAAAATCTTCTCTACAGTCCGGATAACCGCTACTATCCTCCTCCACAACGCCTATATAAATGGCTTCAGCCCCTTCTTTTTCCGCAATAGCCGCGGCGATACTCAAAAATATGCCGTTTCTAAAAGGAACGTAAGTAATAGGCACTCCAGGCTTCAAACCATCCGTAGGAACTGCTATATTTTCATCTATTAATGCAGAAGCGCCTATTTGAGAGTAAAACGGCAAATCAATAACATAATTTTTTGCATTTAAAACCTTTGTGATCTTTTCAAAACATTCAAGCTCTTTTTTTTCGGTCCTTTGTCCATAGTTAAAATGCAAACCTATGATTTCATACCCTTTATTTTTTGCTATAAATGCCGCCACCGCGCTATCCATACCTCCACTTATAATACAGACCGCTTTTTTCATATCCTACCTTAATTTTTTCGAGATTTTATCAGATTTTTTTTAAAATCTGCAAACCCGGTCTATATACTCGTTCAAAACCCGGCGTAACTTTTACAATATCGGCATGTCCTAAAAAAAGATAACCACCTTGAACAAGAAGCTTATGAAAAACTCTTAGCGCTTCAAGTTTACTATAATCGTCAAAATAGATAAATAAGTTTCTACTAAAGACAAAATCAAATTGACCAAGAGAGTATATCTCTTGGTCAAAAAGGTTTAAATGTTTAAAACAGACCATTTTTTTATATCTATCTTTTAAGGCATAGTGACTATTATCAACGTTACTTAAATATCTCTTTAATAAATCATTCGGTAAAAGCGAAACTCTTCTTTTAGTATATATCGCTTTTTTAGCTATCTCCAACACTTTTGTATTTATATCCACGCCAATAATCTCAAAATTTTTAAATCCGTTTTCTAACATATATATTAAGATAGTGTAAGGCTCCTCGCCGCTAGAACAGGGCAATGATAACAATCTGTGATTTTGTTTTACACTCTTTTTAATCTCTTCGACAAGAAACTCAAAATGCCCTTTTTCTCTGAAAAAAAAACTTTCTGAAACCGTTAAAAAGTTTATGAATTTCTGAAGAAGCTCTTTAGACTTTTTTATATCGTCTAAAAAGCTGTCGCATCCTTTATAATCTAAATCTTTATAAAACTTCTCTATCTTTTTTTTTAGAATTTGCAATTTATTTTCAAAAACTATTCCCGTTTCTTTATAAAATAATCTTAATATTTCATCAAAACATCTATTCATTTATAAATAGTTCCATCTCTTTGATGATTTCATCTAACGATAACACTTTTGCGGCCGCGCCAATCTCTTTAGCCCTCTTAGGCATACCGTAAACTATTGAGCTATCTTTATCGGAAGCTAGGGTAACGGCGCCTTTTTCCCTTAAGCTCATCAATCCTTTTACGCCGTCTTCTCCGATTCCGCTCAATATAACGGCCATTATATTATGAGAATCGCTTTTTTCGTCCGCCAAAGACTCAAAAAAAATATCGATATCAGGTTTAAACCCGTCTTGCTTATTTGAAAATTGAAAAAACTCCTTTTTATTTATGTTTTTATATAAAATATTTTTATGCGTATCGCAAATATAAATCTTCCCTTTTTTTAACTCTTGTTTATCTTTAGTAATCTCTACAGGTAAATTAGATATAGAAGAAATCCTTGAAACAAAACTCTCAATAATATCCTCTTGCATATGCAAACATACTACTATCGAGCCTTTTTGGGCTTTCTCTATCTTTTTTACAATCTTTTCTATTATTGTAGGTCCGCCGGTAGAAACGCCTACAGCTACGATTTTCATGTCTTAAACTGCTCAAGCAGGTTGCTCAACTCTTCAATCTGTTTATATAGATGTTCAGTCGCGGTGGCTATCTCTTCAACGCTTCTCGCATTTGAGGATGATATGTCGTTTATCCTCTCTATTTCGTTTAAAACATTTTCTATCTCTATTCTTATTTTATTTATACTTTTTGAAGACTCTTCAGATTTTTTCATACTTATATGCATAACTTGAGACACTTCTTCGATATCTTGCTCGACGATAGAAGCCGATTTAGTCATTTTCGAAAACTCCTGGGCGTTAAAGGATATTTTTTCGCTGATGATATTTATACTCTCTATTAGTTTGTTCATCGTATCGCTGATGTTTTCAACATGCTCGCTCGCCTTCTCCGCAAGATTTCTAACCTCTTCCGCCACCACCGCAAAACCTTTCCCGTGTTCTCCGGCTCTTGCCGCTTCTATAGCGGCGTTTAAAGCTAAAAGATTTGTTTGGCTGGCTATTGACTCTATCAGATTTAGAACATTTTTGGTCTCATCCGTTCGTTTGATTAACTCTTCTAAATCTTGCACTATTTGTTCTTCTTTTTTTGAAGTTTCTTGAACTGTTTTTACAAGTTCTAAAACGCCGTTTCTAGAAATCTCTAGTTTTTCATTAACTTTTTTCACATCCTCTTTAGATTCATCAATCCTTTTTACAGTATCCTCAAGCGGCTCTTTCATATAGGTTGCTTTTTGGGTAGTAGACGAAACGATTGCAGACTCCTCCTCCGTCCTTTTTCCTATCTCCATAGCGGTAGAGCTTAGTTCGGCCGCAATTGACGCATCCTCTTGAGCCGCTATTTTCGCCTTATTTATAACTTCCTTTGCAGAACTAATCGTTAGATTTATACTTTTAGCTATAACACCTATCTCATCATTCGTATCTATATCGATCTTCTTAGTAAAGTCTCTGTTTTCGGCTATATACTTTAAGATATCGCTTATTTTGGCTATAGGCGTACTAATAGACCTGTTCGCTATAACGTAGCCTAGTATTAATATAATAATTATAATGAAAATTGAAAAAAGTGTGTGTGCTATCAAAACTCTTTTTTTAACTTCTATAGTTTTTGATATATACGAAAGTAATTTCTTTGACATAAAATCTTCAACATCTTTTAAAAGATTGATTTTTTCGGTAATTCTTTTAAACCAATATGAAGGGTCTATATTAAACCCTCCTGAATCGCTCTTTTCAATAGCAATCTTTTCCATTCTTTCAACTTCTTGAATCACATCTCCCTTTACTTTACTTTTATAATAGTCGATAAACTCTTTTGGAGCCGCTATCTCAAAACTTTTTAGAAAAGCTCTTTGCTCGCTTAAAAGAGTTAAAAATTTTGCGAAAAAACCTTCTAAAAATCTATCTCTTGCAAACGTGTTAGATAAAACCGCTCGCTCAATGCCGGCTCTCTCTTTAGATAAAAGAAAATTAGTGTATGCTAATAATTCTTTTGCCAACTCCTCATTTTTACTCTTTTTTGAGATTAAGGCGATAGTATCTAAAAAATATCCGTTTAATGTAGTATAATACTTTAGCGCATCTTTTGTGGCTATAGAAAAATTATCGATCTTTTTTCTAACGCTTTCTAGTTTTTTTAGTAATTCAAAAGCTTTTTTATACTCCTTTTTTATAGAAGGGTCTATTTCGCTAAAACCGCTTGATTTCATAAACGCGATTAGCTCCGCTTTTTTTGAGTTGGTCAACTCTCTTTGCTCTTTGATCTCGGTAGCAAATTTTTTTCCCTTGCTTCCTAAATAACCGGCGGTTCTACCCCGCTCTTTTTGCAATTCATGAACTATATTTGAAATTTTTACCGCTAACACAACGCTATTTTTCAAATTTTTATTAATTTTGTAATCCTTGTAATTTTCATATATTAAAATATAAGAGAGTATCACTACGCTTAAAACAGATATTGAAACAAGTAAAATAAGTTTGGTTTTAATCGTAAGATTTTTTAAAAAATTCATATGCAGCCTTTCTCTCCATTTTATCTTTAAAGCTTTATATTAATTTTATATTTTTTTTTATTAAATAGAGTTAAATAAAGCAACTTTTGCTAAAATTACTTAAATTTAACGGAGACGAAATGATATATTTAGACAATAGAGCCGACTTCAGCGTAGATATAGATTTTTTGGAAAATCTTGCTAGACATCTAACGCACAAAGATATAGAGTTGATTTTGACAAACGATGAAGAAATAAAAGCTATAAATAACGAATATAGAAACGTAAATAGACCTACGGACGTTATAAGTTTTCCTTTTGAAGAAACGCCCGGCGCTATTCTTGGAATTATTGTAATATCCGTCGATAAGATTTTAGAAGCCGCGCAAAAATTCGGACATTCGCCCAAAGAGGAGTTGGCGCTTCTTTTTATCCACGGTCTTTTGCATATTTTGGGCTACGACCATGAAAAAGATAACGGAGAAATGAGAGAAAAAGAGAAAGAGATTATAGATAAATTTGGTTTGCCAAAAAGCCTAATAATAAGAAACGAAGATTAATTTTGTAATTTATAACTAAAACAAAAAAGGAGTCTATTTGGATTTTATTATTTTCATAATTTCTATGACGGTTCTTATAAAAGGAGCCGACTTAATCATAAAAGAGTCGGAAAGAATAGCTTTACATTTCAATATTTCCGAGTTTGTGATAGGCGCCACATTGATTGCGATAGGAACCAGCCTTCCGGAAATGGCCGCTAGCATAGCGGCAAGTTACAACCATAAAAGCGAAATGGCTGTAGCAAACGTTTTAGGCAGCGTTATACTCAATATAACTTTAGTTTTGGGACTCGTTTTTTTAATCTCCAAAAATATCGATCCAAAAAGAGATATCTTTGCAAAAGATAGCACTTGGGCGCTAATCCCGGTTTTTGTTTTTATTTTAATGGCTTTTGACGGAGTAATTACTCGATTTGAGGGTTTTTTGTTTTTGATTTTAATGGTCGGGTACGTAATCTTTTTATCAAAAGAGGCTACGCTACTATCTGAAGAGATAGACGAGGAGCTTGTCAAAGAGCCTTTTTCATGGTTTAAAACTTCTTTACTACTTTTAATCGGTTTTATTTGCGTCGTTGGAGGAGCTGACTTTGCTATTCAAAGCGCCTCAAATATAGCTAGAAACTTTGGAATAAGCGAGTGGATAATAGGTCTTTTCCTTATAGCTTTTGGAACGAGTCTTCCAGAACTTATGGTAAGCATAGTAGCCGCGATAAATAAAAAAGCCGATATGAGCATAGGAAACATAATAGGCTCTAACGCAGCAAATTTCACTATGGTTTTAGGCTCGGCCGCAATCGTAAATCCGTTAGACGTTGATGTTCAAAAATATCTTTTTGATATCTCAACCGCTCTTGTTGTTTCAATAGTTTTAGTTTTTATAACCGCAAACAAAATGTATAATAAAGCCGCAGGCATTGCTCTTTTAACTATTCTAACTCTTTTTGTTTACAACTCCGTATCAAGCCTGGGTTAAAAGATAAATCTGTTTTTAACCTAGGCTTATTTGGCTATTTTATATATCCTAGTTCTATTAGCTTATCATATATTTTTGAAACTATCGGCCCGGCCGCGCTTCCCCCGTGTCCACCATGCTCTACTAAAACGGTTACCACATATTTTGGATTTTTATAAGGTCCGTAAGTCGTTAGCCAAGCGTGAGAACGACTGTAATATTTTAGCTCTTCCTCTTTCATTCTCTCCTTTTCATCCTGAGGGATACCGATAACTTGAGCTGTACCGGTTTTACCCGCTATTTTTATAGATGTTTTTATATGCGCCGTAGCGGTTCCCTTAGGATGATTGCAAACTTCATACATCGCTCTTCTTATGGCCGGTAATTTTCTTTTTTGAATAGGCGTTAACACATCTTCATATTTTGATTTATACTCGTTGTTTAAAAAACGTTTTGCAAAATGAGGAGTAGGTAGTCTTCCCGAAGCTAAAAGGGCGGTATGTCTAGTCATCTGCATAGGAGTAACTAGATCATATCCCTGTCCAATGGACGCAACAACCGTTTCGCCTATATACCATTTTATACCATACTTCTTCTCTTTCCACTCTTTGTCCGGAATAATTCCTATAAATTCATTTGGCAAATCGACTCCTGTTTTTCTCGCAAAACCTAATTTCCTTAAAGTTTTTGCAATTTTGTCTATACCAACTTTCAGACTACCTTCATAAAAATATACGTCACAACTCTCTCTTATAGCTTTTTTCATTCTAGTTTTACCGTGTCCGGTTCTTTTCCAACATCTAAATTTTCTTTTTCCAAGCTCAATCGCGCCATTACAATAAAAAGGCGTATATTCGTTAATTTTTTTTGTATCTAAAAAAGAGAGAGCCACTCCCATTTTTACAGTTGAAGCAGGAGGATAAAGACCGTTTATAAGTTTATTTGTAAACGGATGATCGAAGTTATTGATAAGCTCATACCACTTATCTTTTGAAATACCCGATACAAACATATTTATATCATACTCCGGAAAACTTCCCGCAGCCAGTATCTCTCCGTCAAGCCCCATTACTATCGCAACTCCTGCTTTTGATTTAAACAGTTTTTCTATATATTTTTGGAGTCTTATATCTATCGTCAATACTAGGTCTCTATTCTCTTTCGGCTCTTTTAATTCAAGAGTCTCTATCTCTTCGTTAAAAGCCGTTACTTTTACGAGCCTATATCCAAGTTCGCCTTGAAGATAATTGTTATAATATTTTTCAACTCCTGCTTTACCGATGATTCCTACTAGTTTAGCGACTTGATCTCTTTTCGCCTCTTTTTTATTTGTTCTTGAAACATAACCGATAATGTGAGAAGCCAAATCTTTATTGGGATAATATCTTTTAAACGTAGGCTCTACCAAGATATCTTTTTTTAGATTTAACTTTACAAAATGAGGAAGAACCTCATTATAAGGAATAAAGTCTACAACCTCTATAAAATCGTGATTGTAAGGAGAGTCTTTTCTTTTATATTTTCTATACATTTTGGCTTTATCAAGATTTGGAAATAGCGAGAAAATATAGTCTATCGTTGAATTGAGTTCTTTTACTCTCTTTTTGTAAGATAGATGCGGTTTTACTTTTATCTTAAACCCTATCTTATTTACCGCCAAAGGTTTTAAATTTCTGTCAAGAATCTCGCCTCTTGTAGGAATAATCCACTCCTTTTTGATCATATTTTGTTTGGCCAAAGATTCATAATAACTATTGGATTTGATACTAAGGTAGTAAACTTTGCTAAGAAGAACAATCCAAACTAGTAAAAAAAAGTAGAAAAATATCTTTAATCTCATCTATCCGATTACCAACGCCAAAAAAATCTCAATCAATATATATCCAAAATAGTCTAAATTTACGATTATAATATCCGTTTTAAAAATTTTGTGCAGGAAAAATATAAAAATTGGGTATGTAAGATAAAAAATTGTCACTGCGAGAACTTTTAAAATAAAAATTTGTAAAAAATATTTATTCATTTTCAAAAAAATATTTTTTAACAAAATAAAAAATAGATAGGTGCTAAAAAAAGGCAAAGAGTGATCCGCCTCAAAAAAAAGAGTATAAATTAGGATATAAAGATTTAAAATTTTACTATCTTTGTTATTTAAAAAAAGCCAAAAAGCGACTCCTAATAGCGGCGGGAGAAATAAATATATAGTTGTTAAAGTCTCATAGAAAAGTAAAAATAAAAATATAAAAAAATTTCTTATATTTTTTTTATCATCGATATTTCGTTGCATATAGGAAAATGTTTGCATTTTATACAGTCTGCCCAGATTTTATGTTCAGGAATTTTCTCTTTTTCTATCTCTTCAAATCCTAGTTTTTCAAAAAAATCTCTATTGTAAGTTAATGATAGTATCTCTTGTACGCCTAACTCTTTGGCCTCTTGGATTGCCATTAAAACTAAACTTTTACCTATACCCAAACCTCTAAAATTTTCGTCAACTATCAAGCTTCTAATTTCGGCCAATGTTTTTGTATGAATATGCAAAGCGGTAAAACCTATAATCTTTTTATTTTCTTGAGCTATTGTGTATGACCTAATATTTGTCGCTATCTCATCGTCGCTTCTTGGAAGTATTATGCCCTCTTCAACAGCCTTTTTAACAACTCTTTGCATATCTTCAATATGATAAAGTTTAGGTTTTGAGTATATTATCTTCATACATCTTTTCCAAAAACTGTTTTTATAATCTCTTTTTTAAGTTCTTCAATACCTCTTTTTTTAGTGTTTGAAACCAAAATAGCGCCGGGAAAATCTCTTTTTAATTTTGAAAGTTCTTTTTGTTTTAGTTTGTCAACTTTAGTAAAAACTTCTATTAGTTTTTGATCCGGTTTCCTTATCGTTTTTATAAACTCTTTTGCATCTTCGTCTATCTTTAGATTGGGATGTCTCGCGTCTCTTAAAAGTATATAAACTCTTATCGAAGCTCTGTTTTTAATAAATTGGGTAAGATTTTTTTGCCATTCGTTCTTTAAACTTTTAGACGCTTTCGCATACCCAAAACCCGGTAAATCAACAAATCTTAAAGGGAAAATCTCTTCATCGCTTTTATACTCTATATCGAAAAAATTTATAAGTCTTGTTTTTCCCGGAGTTGCAGAACTTTTTGCCAAATTTTTTCTCTCTGCCAATGAGTTAAGCAATGAGCTTTTCCCAACATTACTTCTTCCTAAAAAAGCAACTTCGCTTAAACTATCAGGAGGAGCCTCCCTTATAGATGGCGCAGAAGTTACGAAAACGGCTTTTGTAGCCTTTATCACTTATCCGCCTTTGTCGAATTTTCTTCAATTTTAAAGATAAACTTTACCGGTTTATCCTTATCTCCTTTCACCGAAGCTTGACCGGTAAGCCTATTTACCACTATTTTTTCGCCATATATCTTTCTCATTTCCGGTTTTTGCAAAATAAAAACATTTTTTTCCAAAATATACTCTAACTTACTAGGCAGATAAACTATCTTTTGCGCTTTTCCCTCATAAGTTTTATTATCATCTAAAACTATCTTAAACGTAACGTTTGTAAAAGCTTCATATTTTATAGGCTTTCTATCTTTATCAAAGTAAACTATAACTTTTTGAGCTTTTATCCTATCTTTACCTTTTTTTATATCTACGTCACCCGTAAATATGGATATAAGTTTTTTTTCATCGGCTTCAAATGCTTTTGACGTTATCTCAACATCGGCGGCAAAAAGAGACAAAGACGCCAAAAATATATAAATTACTATCTTTTTTATACTCATTTTCTCTTCTTCTCATATATTTTTGCTTCTATATTTTTAGCCAAAATTTTACCTTTATTTCTATAATAAATCAAATCTGTTCCCACTACTTCAGCGCTCTTGGTAAAAAGAGAAAATCTAGGCTTACTCTTTATAATCTCTTGTTTAGTATCGTACTTAGCTTGTTCGGAAAAAAAACTAATGTCTTTCGTTTTATAAAAAACTTTGCCGTACAGATAAACGATATCTTTTTTATAAACTCCTTTTTTTGCCTTTAACTCCTCTTTAGGTTTTTTGTATCCGAAATATCTTACCCCTTCAATTTCCAATCTGTCTTTATATTTTTTCCCTATTTGCCCAAAAAGTTTTGTTTCAAGTCCGTTTTCATTTATCTCATAAGTTACAAAATCTTTAAAAACAACTTCCGGGATATCTTTTGCGCCTTTGATATCCAATCTATAAGGTTTCATATAGATAGTCCATATAAAAGAAAAAAATATCAAAGATAACAAAAAAAAGATCAGTTTCAACTATATTTCCTCGATCCAGAAATCAAGATACTCTTCAAAAAGTCCCTCTTTTTTGAGAAGATACTCTATCATCTCTCTAACCGCTCCATCTCCGCCTTTTTTAGTAAGAACTACATCTACATGTGAGCGCAAAAAGTCGACCGCATCGTTTGGCGCAAAACTTATTCCAACTTTTTTAAGTAGCCTAAAATCGTTTAAATCATCGCCTATTGCCGCAATATTTTTAAAATCCAACCCGCAATCCTCTTTAATCCTTAAAAGAGCCTCAAGTTTGTTTTTTACTCCTTGATAAAGATAATCGACTCCTAACTCCCTAGCCCTTCTCTCCACGATTTTAGAATCTCTCCCGGTCACTATGGCTACCTTTTTTCCGAGTCTCATCCACTGCTTTATAGCAAAGCCGTCTTTTACGTTAAACTCTTTAAGCTCATCTTCTCCGTTAGTATATATAATCTTTCCATTTGTCATACATCCGTCAACGTCTAAAATCAAAAGCTCTATCAAAGCATACCCTTCGTACTTGGTATAGAAGCTTTATCACTCTTTTTTAAAGCCCTTCTTAATGCCACAGCCAAAGATTTAAATGCGGCTTCTGCTATATGGTGTCTATTTTTTCCTCTTTTTTTAACAATATGCGCGGTAATTTTAGCGTTGTAAACAAAAGCTCTAAAAAACTCTTCGAAAAGTTCACAATCAAACTCTCCGATTTTGCCCTCAATTTCTACGTCATACAATAAAAAAGGTCTATTTGATAGATCAAGCGAACACTCGACGGCGGCTTCATCCATAACCACTATCGCATCGCCAAATCGCTCTTTGTTTTCTAAAGGAAATACAGCTTTATTAAAAGCTTCTCCTAAAACGATTCCCACATCTTCTACACTATGATGAAAATCTACATAAAGATCGCCTTTACACTCTATTTCAAGATCAAAATACGCGTGTTTGGCCAAACTCTGAAGCATATGATCAAAAAAACCTATGCCTGTATTTATATCATATTTTCCACTTCCCTCGATATTTAGCTTTACTAAGATATCTGTCTCTTTAGTTACTCTTTTTATCTCAACCATAAGTATCCTTTAATAATTGAGTGATGGGAAATAAGTTACGAGTGATGAGTAACTATTTTAATGATAATTATTAAACCTAACCTTTACTCATCACTGATTACTGATTACCTCTCACTCTCTAACTACGAAAGCTCCTGGAAATCTTCCAGAAGCTATAAAATCTCTAGCTTCATCTTCGCTTTCAAATCCTATAAGCCATACTCTATATA
>JALWIX010000058.1 GCA_027082175.1 Campylobacterales bacterium | reverse complement strand
AAAGTCTCTCTACAACTCCTGATTCTCTAACAAAATTACCAAATGTTAAAGCGCCTATAAGCGGCGAAGATTCAGGCAGGATCAGTATCGTTAAAACCAATACCGTTAACGGAAACAGTATCTTTTCGATTTTTCTTACTTTTCTTCCCGTTTTCATCTTGATCTTTCTCTCTTCGGGAGTAGTCAAAGCCCTCATAATGGGAGGCTGAATTACGGGAACCAACGCCATATAACTATATGCCGCAACAGCGATTGCTCCAAGCAAGTCAGGAGCAAGTTTACTCGCAATAAAGATAGAGGTAGGTCCGTCAGCGCCGCCTATGATTGAGATAGCGGCCGCGTCTTGCAAACTAAAATCGAACAAACCGATCTGACTTAAAATTACCGCCCCTACCAACGTTCCAAAGATTCCAAACTGCGCGGCAGCTCCAAGAAGCGCTAATTTTGGGTTAGCAAGAAGCGGTCCGAAGTCCGTCATCGCTCCCACACCCATAAATATTAATAGAGGAAAAAGCTCATTTGCGATACCAGCTTTATATAGTTCTCCAATAAATCCGTGATCTCCTATTATATTTGCCAACGGAATATTTGCTAAAAGACCGCCAAAACCTATAGGGATAAGCAAAAGCGGCTCAAAGCCTTTTGCGATAGCCAGATAAAAGAGTAAAAAGGCTATGCCTATCATTATGATACGTCCAAAGCTTTGGTGAAATTTACTCATCTCTTCACCAAGCGCGTTCTTTGCACCTTCTTGAGGATTAAAGATAGCGTAAATACCCGTCTGTTTGTAAAACCCGGCAAATAGTTCGGTTATGCTTTTTGAGTGTGTCTCTTCTTTTTTTTCTACTTGAGTGTTGTCTTGAGCGTTTATATGTTTGACCGTTGCTATTGCCCCTATAGGGATAATTACTACTAATAGCGCTAAGAAAAATCCTAATAATCTTTTTTTCATCTGCTTACTCCATTGTAGCTAATACTTGACCTTCTTGTACCGAGTCATTTACTCTTACCGCTATATGAGCTATAACACCGTCTTTTGGAGCCGGAATATCGATTTCCATTTTCATTGCTTCAAGAATCATTATTTTATCTCCGGCTTTTACTTTATCACCTGGATTAACTAAAATTTTCCAAACATTACCTGGCACTGCAGCTTTGATTTCTGTCATTCCAGGAGCCGCTTCAGCCATTGCTTCAGGCTCTTCATTTTTAACGGTTTTAACTTCAGCTTCCGCTTGTGGTTTAACTTCAACATTCCCCTCTGCGATCTCGACCGTAAACTTCTCTCCGTCTACTATTACTGTGTAGATTCCGTTAGTTTTTCCCATACTCTTTTTCTCCTCATCTTCTTTTTTTCTAATCATAAGCGGGCTTTCGCCTTTTAAGAAAGCTATTCCTTTATCTCCGCAAGATGCGGCTATAAAAATATTTTCTTCCGTAGTTTCAATATTTTCATCTTCTAGTTTCTTTTTCCAGTATGCAATAGATTTCGTTTCATCTCTGTCCGCAATATCTAGAGGATTCTCTTTAGTTGGAGGTAGATTTAACTGCTCGCTTGCAAGTTTTACCACTTCAGCGTCAGGCTCTACAGGGGTTTTCCCAAAATATCCAAGAACCATTTTTCCATAGCCAGGAGCAATCTTTTTCCAAGGACCGAACATTACGTTGTTGAAAGCCTGTTGCCAGTAAAATTGACTAACAGGTGTTACAGATGTTCCATATCCGCCTTTTTCGACTACCTCTCTCATAGCTTTTATAACTTCTGGATATTTATGAAGAATATTGTTGTCTCTCATCATCTGCGTATTTGCGGTAAGCGCTCCTCCAGGCATAGGAGAGAAAGGTATAAGCGGGCTTACTTGCGTAGCCTCAGGAGGTATAAAATACTCTTCTAGGCACTTTTTCAGCGTCTCTTCATACTCTAAAACCTTCTCCATATCTAAACCGCCTAAATCATAAGGTTTTCCCTTTACGGCGTGTAGCATAGTTATGATATCTGGTTGGCTAGTTCCTCCGCTTACCGGACTGGCCGCAAGGTCAATTCCGTCAACGCCCGCTTCTAGAGCGGCAAGATAGCAAGCGACGCTAACACCGGCAGTTTCATGTGTGTGGAGTCTTATATGAACGTCTTTGCCTAAGAGTTTTCTAGCCATTTTGATAGTCTCATAAATTTTTTGAGGATTAGAAGTGCCGCTTGCATCTTTAAAAGCTAAAGAGTCAAAATGTATTCCGCGATCCAAAATCTCTCTTAAAGTCTTTTCATAGAACTCTGGGGTATGGGCTCCTTCGCAACCGGGAGGTAGATCCATTATAGTTATGACTGCCTCATGTTTCATTCCGTATTTAGTTATACACTGCGCGCTGTACTCTAAATTATCAACATCGTTTAACGCGTCAAAGTTTCTAACGGTTGTAGTGCCGTGTTTTGCAAAAAGTTTGGCAAAAAGATCGATCATTTCGCGGCTACCTGTGTCAAGCATAACCGTATTGATGCCTCTTGCTAGAATTTGCAAATTAGCTTCAGGCCCTACTTTTTCCCTAAAAGCGTCCATCATATCAAAAGCGTTTTCTCTCAAATAGAAAAAAAGACTCTGAAATCTAGCTCCGCCGCCAAATTCAAAATGGGTTATTCCGGCCTCTTTCGCAGCGTCTAAAGCAGGCAAAAAATCTTTCATCAAAACTCTTCCGCCGAAAACCGACTGAAAACCGTCGCGGAAGGTGGTATCCATAACATCAATGTACTTTTTCTTCATATCCACCTCTTTTTAAGAATTTTTCATATGATGAATAGCCGCAGTAATAGCTGCAACTTTTTTAAGCTTATCTTTTCTTGAAGAAGTTTTAGGCTCTTCTTCAGCTTCAGGAAAATATTTTTCCACCAGTTTGTGCTGCCAGTCAAGCACTATTACCATTAGGTATAGAAAGATAAAGACTATACCCATACCTAAAATCATGTATTTGATTGATTCTAGTATCATTGAGCGCTCCGTGTGAGTAAAATTAATAATTACAATATTTTATGTCAATTTTGCTTATAATATGTTTTGATTTGCAAGTTTATTGACAAAAAAATTTTTTTTTATACAATTTCACTCAAAAACAAAGGAGTAGTTGTGGATAAAGATGCGGCAAAAAAAGAGTTTAAAAAATATGAAGAGATGAGAATGCAAATGTATGACTTTTTTGACAGATATATTCCAAAAAAAAGCGATGGAACTTACGATTTTGAAAATGGCGGTCAAATAGATGCAAAAGAGGCGTTTGACATGTTTTTTAAACTAGATTATCAAGCTCGAAAGATTAGAGGAATCGCAATAAATTGTTTAGGAATCAAACCTGAATAGTAGCAGATTAAAGGCCGTTAACGTATAGTTAATATTTTACCATTACAATAAACTAAAGATAACAAAAAGGCGAGGTGATTATCGAGTAGTAAAGAATATTTATATTATATTGGAAGCGTAATGGAAATAATTTTAATTGTTGTTTTAGTTTTATTTTTTTTATATTCTATTTTTTTAATTTTTAAAAGAAGCTCATTAAAGGTTGATGAACTTTTTAATTTTGTTACAAATGAATTAAACAATATCTTGATTATAACCGATAAAAACGGAAATCAACTTTTTTATAACGATGAGTTTAACAAACTAATCAAAAATAACCACTTTACAAATCTAAATAGTTTTTTAAAAGTTGATGGCAAAAAAGGTATTAAAGAGCCGTTTTTTGACTATGTTTTAAATGAGTTGCCTGAAAACAAAATTTTAAAAACAGTTTTATACTACAACGAAAACTCTATACCGGTAGAGATAAAGTATAAAATATATAAAGATAGTTTTTATATCTTTTTTGTAAAAGACTTAACCCAAGAAGAAAAATGTATAGAGAGCCTAAAAGATACTTTATACAGAGATTCGGTCACAAATCTACCTAATAATAAACTTTTTTTGGAAACGCTTCATACCACTATAATAAAAAGCAAACTACATAATAAAAGCTTTATGCTTATGTTTGTGGAGATAGATAATTATCAAAACATTTTAAATTTTTTGGGAAATGAATACGCAAATAAAGTTTTGGATAAACTTGGAAAAATTTTAAAACAAAATCTAAATCCCGATACTTTTATAGCCAGAATTTCGGATTCGAAATTTGCGCTTATTTGCAATAACGTAAAAACTTTGAAAGATGTCAAGTCCTCATTAAATAATATTGTAAAAAAACTTGATTCTCTTAAGATAGAGGAACACGAAATATTTTTGTCTGTTAATATTGGCGCGACAATTTTTCCATATTTGACTCAAGAACAAGAGACGTTGATCAAATATACCAATTTTGCTCTGATGGAGGCAAAAAATAAAAATATGCCTTTAGTAGTTTTTTCTGAGATATTGAAAGAAAAAGTGGAAAAAATTGAATATATTAAAAATCACCTGCCAAAAGCGCTTAAAAATAGGGAGTTTGAGATATATTTTCAACCTAAACTAAATATTGAAACTGATACGATTACTTCCGCGGAAGTATTGATAAGATGGAAAAGTCCTACTGAAAAAAATATACCGCCTTCGCTTTTTATACCGATAGCCGAAAAAACAGGAGATATTATAAAAATAGGAGAGTTTATTATAGAAGCGGCTATAAAGTTTCTTCATAAGAGAAAAATCGAGAATAAGCCTTTAATAAAACTAGCAATCAATATTTCGCAAAAACAGATGAAAGATTTTAAGGTGATTGAGCTTTTTTCAAAACTCATAGCAAAATATAAAATTGATCCAAAATATTTGGAAGTTGAGATCACCGAATCGGCTATCGCCGAAGATGAAAAACATATGTTAAATATTTTAAATAGTTTTCATAAATTGGGAATCTGTATCTCTTTAGACGATTTTGGAACGGGGTATTCGTCTTTGCACTTTTTATCGAAACTACCTATAGATAAGATAAAGATAGATAAAGCGTTTATAGATGATTATAACAACGTCAAAAGCAGATTGATTTTAAAAAATATTTTCGCGATAGCGCATCAGCTAAAGTTTAAAACGGTAATGGAAGGCATTGAAAACAAAGAGCAACTAAATCTTATTAGAAAGTTAAAATGCACTCAAGCTCAAGGATATTACATATCAAAACCTTTGAGTGAAAAAGAGCTTGATATATTTTTGCAACTATCTACAAAAACATGCATTATATAACTTTTTGATAATTGCACGATTATATATATGTTAATATCTCGCTTAAATCCTTTTTATCGATAATTATATTTGCCTCTTTTTTCAATATCTCCTTAGCGCAAAAAGCCACTCTTTTATCGGCGTATTTAAACATGCTTCTATCATTGGCTCCATCTCCTACGACTACGGTATCTTTTTTATAGACCCCTAGTAAGCGCTGCAATCTTTGAAGCATATCTCCTTTTGAAAAATCAAACATCATATCTCCGCCGACCAGGCCTGTTAGACGTCCATCTTTTGAGTGCAAAACATTTGAAAAATCCGCATCAAAACCTAGAATTTTTTTTGCATGAGTTGTAGCGTTTCTAAATCCTCCGCTAAAAACAACAACTTTATAATCTCTTTTTTTCAACTCTTTTATTGTCTCTTTGGCTCCCGGCATAAAAGGAAGATTATGGCAAATCTCATCTACTTTTTCAACTTCTAATCCCTCAAGAAGTCTGACTCTTGTCGTTAAAGATTCGAAGAAATCGAGTTCCCCTTTCATAGCCATCTCCGTTATGGCCGCAACCTTCTCTTTAAGCCCCAAAGCCTCCGCCAAAAAATCAATAGTTTCTCCATCCATTAAAGTAGAATCAAAATCAAAAACACAAAGTTTCATTAAACTCCTTTTGTGTCAGTTAAATAGTTGAATGTTGAGTATTTAGCCATTAAGCGATAAAAAAACATATAAATTTTCATCATTAATATACAATTGAACCCTCTGAAAAATTATAAATTGAGCGAAATTTAGTAATTTTTCAGAACATACAATTTAATAATATTTAACAAAAACCATTTAGTTAGTCAACAAGTCAACTAATCAATAATTTAACTATGCTATAATACCCCAAAAATCATAACAAGAGGATAAAATGTTTGATTTTTTCATTGAAAAACTTAGAAATAAAAGATTCATAACTTTGGAAACGACTCCGGCACATTTGCCAACTTTTGAGCCTATTATTAAAAAGATAGAAGAAAATTCACTTCATAAACTATTAGACGGATTTACAACAACCGATAATCCTTTGGCAAGACTAAAATACAACTCTATTATGGCAGCCATCAAACTCCAGCAAAAATTCAACAAACCTGCAATTGCCACTATGAGTATGAGAGATAGAAACAAACTTTCTCTCCAATCAGACCTTTTAGGCGCTAACGATTTTGATGTAAGAGCTATTTTGGCGTTGACGGGAGATAGCGCTAAAATAAGCGATCAACCGAATACAAAAGGGGTTTTCGAAGGAGATAGCACTCTTTTGTTGGACATTATCAAATGTTTTAACGCGGGCATAGATTACAGTGGAAAACCTTTTAAGATAAAGCCGAAAAGAATATACCCTTTTGCGGTTAGCAATGCGTATGCAAAAAACCCAAAAACTCTAATCAAAAAATTTCAAAAAAAGATAGAACATGGCGCTTTAGGTATTATTACCCAACCTGTATTTTCACTAGATAATGCAAAAATGTTGGTGGAGCTTTTTTACGAAACTAGAGAAACGTTTAGCAACGAAAAAGCAAAGTCTGAACTTGTTTTAGGTTTTTTCCCTATAACCAGACTTAGAACAGCGCAGTTTCTCCATTCTCACGTTCCGGGTATAAACGTCCCTAAGGAGTGGATAGATAGACTATACAAAGCTAACAAAATAAGTGAGGAAGAGGAGTTTAAAGTCGGATTTGAGATGAGTAAAAAACTTTTTAACGAAATTTTGGATTTTCATCCTAAAATACACGTAATGACTGCAAACAAATTTGATCTGGCAAGAAAAATTCTAGAGTGACTTTATAACAATCCTTCCTTCTTTAAAAAGCCCATATTTTCCTCCGCATGCAAAGGAGGGAAGGTTGATATATCTTAAATTATCAAAGACTAATTCTACATTTTGATGGAAATGTCCTTCGATAACCATATCTACATCTTTATAATTTTTCACTCTCTTTTTTATAATATTTTCAAAATTTTCTATTTTTTTGCATAGATTCTTAGAATAGTTATACTCTCGAATCTTTTTTGCTATAAAATCGTCAATTATCTCGTTAAAAAAAGATAAAATTCTCAAAACCGTTTTGTTTTGTAAAATATTTATATATATCTCATATCTTTTCGTAGTCCAAATATCGCCGTGAGATAGCGCAACCTTTATATCTTTATATAAAAAACGACAAGGCTGCTCTTTTCTTTCAAAAACTGTTATATTTCTAAAAACACTCTTCAAGGAGAAGTCGTGATTGCCTTCAAAATAGTAACTAGGTATTTTACTAGCGATCATATCCATCTTTTTTATAACATCTATGTTTTTATCTATACTGCTTTTAACTTCGGATACCAAAAGATCGAAAATATCTCCCATAAAAAATATTTGCGGAGGATTTAACTCTTCAATCTTTTGCAGCAATAAAAAAAAGCTGTCTCTGTTTTTTTCGTTTACGTGGGAGTCCGCCACAAAAACAGCGCTCTCTTTAATATTACGGAACATAGGCAATTTTAGGAATCCCCAAATCTTCCGGAAAAGAGAACATTATGTTTGCGTTTACAACGGCTTGAGAACTTGCGCCTCTTAAAAGATTGTCGATAGCCGAGAAGATAAAAAGCGATTTTTGATTTTTTAAGGCAAAAATATCGCAAAAGTTAGTTCCGCTAACAGATTTTACGTCTACAGGTTTATCTTTGATCCTAACGAAAATATCTTCACTATAAAACTCTTTTAAAACTTGATTTGGCTCTATATCCTCTTTTAACGTAACATAACAGCTAACAAGCATCCCTCTAGTTATTGGAAGAAGATGCGGCACAAAGTTTATCTCATAATCTTTGCCGGAGCATTCATGTAATTTTTCTTTTATCTCTATAGAGTGTCTGTGTTTTATAGGGTTATATGCAAAAATATTTTCATTTATGGTAACAAAATGGGTGTTTTGGCTACACTTTTTACCAGCGCCGCTTACGCCGCTTTTAGCATCCACAAAAATTGGAGAGTTAGGATCGATAAAGGGCAAAAAAGGTATCAGCGATAAAAGTGTTGCCGTAGGATAACAGCCTGGATTTGCCACAAGCCGGCTTTTTTCTATTTTCTCTTTATAGATTTCCGGGAGACCGTATACCGCATCTTTTAAATGTTCTTGATCGACATGAGAAGTATAAAAATTTTCATAATTTTCAAGTTTAAGTCTATAATCGGCAGATAGGTCCACTACCTTAACGCCCAAATCCAAAAGCTCTTTTGCAAAACTCATAGAGGCTTTATGAGGAAGAGCTAAGAAAGCGAGATCGCAAAAGTTTGCTATCTCTTGTGGATCAGCCTTATGTATAGGCATATCTAAAATAGAGTCTAGGGCGGGGAAAACCTCTTTAGTATCTAGCTCTTCGCTGCTTCCAAGATAAACCAACTTAAATTTAGGATGATTAAGAAGTATCTTGATAAGTTCAAGTCCCGTATATCCCGTTGCTCCGACTACCGCGCATCTGATATTCAAAAAAACTCCTTATTTGTCAAACTCAATAGGTTTATAATATACCTCTAAGATTTCAAAATCTATCTCCCCTTTTGGAAGTTTTACTGTTATCTCATCTCCCTCCTCTTTTCCAAGAAGCTGCCTGGCTAGAGGGGTATTGTAAGATATAAGTCCATGTTCAGGATTGCTCTCTGTAGCTCCTACTATAGTGTACTCTATCTCTTCATCCTCTTCTATATCCAAAAGCTTTACGGTTGAGCCAAAACTCACTTTCTCATGAGGAAGTTTTGAAGGATCAATAACTTGGGCGCGGGATAGCAGATCGCTAAGTTCAGCTAGTCTTGCGTCAATAAATCCCAATCTCTCTTTAGCCGCGTGATATTCGGCATTTTCTCTTAGGTCTCCATGCTCTTTCGCTTTTTCAATCTCCACAACAACTTTCGGTCTCTCTTCTTTTAAGGCTTCTAGCTCATCTTGTAATTTTTTATATCCGTATTCCGTCATTGGCTCTTTTTGCACTTTTTCTCCTTCGTTTGAAACCTATAATTTTTTATAGTTTTTGATAATTTTTGTATAATTATATCAACTTTTAGGAGATATGATGAAAATAGTCGTTAGCGCTCTTGAAAAATCTGCAAATGTTCATCTAAAAGAGGTTTTAAAACATTTAGACTGCGAAATTTACGGAATCTTCGATAAGACTTTGGGAGAGCCCATTATAGACCTGCAGTCTATTTCGGTTATGGGTTTTTCGGACGTATTAAAAAAAATTCCTCTTTTTTACGAACTCCAAAACGAGATGGTCTCTTTGGCAAAAGATGCGGACAAAATTTTGCTTATAGACTCTTCCGGGTTTAATCTACCTTTGGCAAAAAAGATAAAAAAAAGATATCCAAATATCCAGATAATATATTATATATTGCCTCAGGCTTGGGCTTGGAGAAGAGGAAGGATAAAAGAGCTTGAAAAGTATGTAGACAGGCTTTGCTCCATATTGCCTTTTGAAAAAGAGTACTACTCCAAAAACGCACCGATAGAGTATGTAGGTCATCCTCTTTTGGATGAGATAAAGGAGTTTAAAACATCTCTTACCAAGTCGGATTTTATAACTTTTATGCCGGGAAGCAGAAGAGGCGAGATAAAAAGATTGATGCCGGTTTTTAAAGAAGTTAGAAAAGAGTTAAACAAAGAGGCGCTACTCGTAATACCGCCTCACTTCAGCGATAACGATATAGAAGAGATTTATGGCGATTTAGAAGATTTTACGATAACGAAAGAGCCTCACAAAGCTCTTATGAAATCGGAATTTGCTTTTATCTGTAGCGGAACTGCGACTTTGGAAAGCGCTCTTATAGGAACGCCTCTGATTTTAGCTTACATAGCAAAACCTATCGATTATTTTATAGCTAAAACTCTTGTTAATTTGGATTATGTAGGGTTGGCAAATATCTTTATGAACGATCTACTTAACGAGACAATTCATCCGGAATTTATACAAAATGAGGTATCATCAAAAAATCTATTGAAGGCATACGAAAATTTTGATAAAAAAGAGTTTTTCAAAAAATCGCTCTTGCTGAGAGATTACCTAAAGCACGGAAGCTCAAAAAGAGTGGCGCAAATATTAAAGGAAGAGTTATGAGAGTGGAGTTTATCGACTTAAAAGCGCAATACATAGCCTACAAAGAAGAGATAGATAAGGCTATAGGCGAGGTTATGCAAAAGGCCGCTTTTATCGGAGGAGAAAAGGTTGCTACTTTGGAAAGAGAACTTGCAAATTATACTGGTTCTAAATTTGCAATCAGTTGCAGCAGCGGAACAGACGCGCTTTTACTAGCTTTAATGGCTATAGGGATTAAAGAGGGAGACGAGGTTATAACCACGCCCTTTACTTTTGTAGCAACCGCGGAGGTTATCTCCTTTTTAAAAGCTAAACCGGTTTTTGTTGATATAGATGAAAAAACATACAATATAGACCCTAAAAATATAGAAGAGAAGATTACCTCAAAAACAAAAGCTATTATTCCTGTGAGTCTTTACGGTCAGCCTGCGGATATGGAGGAGATCAACCAGATAGCTAAAAACGCTTCAGGTAAGATTTTTGTGATAGAGGATGCTTGTCAAAGCTTCGGCGCTGAATATAAGGGTAAAAAGAGCTGCAACTTAAGCGATATAGGTTGCACAAGCTTTTTCCCTTCAAAACCGCTGGGATGTTACGGAGATGGAGGAGCGGTTTTTACTAACGATGAAGAGTTGGCAAAAAAGATATTAATGCTTAAAAACCACGGGCAAAGCAAAAGATACGAGCATGAAGTGATTGGCCTAAACGCGAGATTAGACGCGATCCAAGCCGCAGTACTTTTAGTGAAGATGAAATATTTTGACGATGAAGTAAAAAAGAGAATAGAGCTTGGACAAAGATATACGAAACATCTTAAAGATTTCGTAATAACGCCTTTTATAAAAGAGGATAGAACTTCCGTTTACGCGCAATATTCCATAAGGGTGCCAGATCGAAGAAAGGAGATCGTAAACAAATTAAAAACAACCGGAATTCCTACGGCTATTCACTATCCAAAACCTCTTCATCTGCAAAAAGCTTTTGAGTATCTAGGATATAAAGAGGGAGATTTTCCTGTGGCCGAAAAGGTTTCAAAAGAGATTTTAAGTCTTCCTATGAGTCCCTTTTTGAGTATAGAAGATCAAGATTACATCATAAAAACATTATCAAAAGCATTTTAGGAAAAGAGATGATAAATATTGCGATAATCGGTCTCGGCTCTATGGGGAAAAACCATTATAGAGTTTTGAAAAACATCGGCGAAGTAAACGTGGCCGCGCTTTGTGACGTAGTTGAAAATAGCTCTTTTAAAGAGCCTTTTTATAACGATATTGACGAAATGTTTAAGAATGAAAAGATTGACGCGGCTATCATAGCGGTTCCAACTTTTTTACACAAAGATGTAGCGCTCAAAGTAGCCTCTTACGGCGCGGATATTTTTATTGAAAAACCTGCGGCTTCAAAAATCGAAGACGCTGAGGCTATATTGGATTTTGTAGAAAAAAAAGGGTTGAAAAGTTGCGTAGGTCACGTGGAGAGATTTAATCCAGCAGTATTAAATCTAAAAGAAGAATTAAAAAATAAAACTGTTTACACCATAGAGATAACTAGAGTGGGACCTTTCCCTCCTAGAATCAGCGATGTTGGAGTCTTAACAGATTTGGCCGTACACGACATAGACCTAATAAGATATATAACCTCAAAAGATATCTTGGATAAATCTATCTTTAAATCTCAAAAGATTCATAATCATTATGAGGATAACGCGGTTTTGAGTTTTTTACTTGAAGATGACATAATCGCGAGTATAACGACTAACTGGCTAACTCCTTTTAAAAGAAGAAAAGTTGAAGTTGCTTGCGCAAAAGTATATTTTGAAGCGGATCTCATAGCTCAAACGTTGCAAGAGTTTTCAGATTATCAGACAAACAACTCATACAGAGTAAGAGACTTGCACATAAAAAAAGATGAGCCTCTTTTAAAAGAGCTAGAAGCTTTTATCGAGTATATAAAAAGCGGAGATAGAGGGAATCTAGCCTCTATAGAAGATAGTATAGAGACTTTAAAGGTTGCGTTGCCTAAATGATCCAGACTGCTATCTCTTTGCTCTCTGTTTATGTTTTTATTCTTATTGGATATTTAGCAAAACTCTTTTTTAAGGATAAACTTCATCAAAAGAGTCTTGTGCTCGTATCTGTATATATATTACAACCTTTTTTGGCATTTTGGGGACTTCTGAAAAAAGATTTGGACTTTGATCTATTATCAACTCCTCTATTTTTTATTCTTATATCTTTGACGGCTATATTTTTTAACTTTTTAATCTCAAAAAAACTTTTTGCCGACACAAAAGATAGGTCTATCTTTACAATTGCGGGAGTTATAGGAAATACGGGAAACTTAGGTATTCCTCTAGGGATAGCCATTTTTGGCGAAGAGTCTATTCCTTATACGACTATGATAAATCTAGCTAATGTTTTTGTCGTTTACACTTTAGGGGTATACTTTTATTCAAGAGGAAGTTTCGATGTTAAAAAATCTTTATTGAACATAATAAAACTGCCTATTTTATGGTTTGCTATATTGGCTATTGTTTTTAATTTGGCAAAGATTGAGATTCATCCAGCTTTTATGAGAACTTTAGAGATGGGCGCGTACGCTAGTATAGTTGTTCAGTTGATGATTTTTGGCATATATCTATACTCGGTTAAGATAAAAGAGTTAAATATAAAACTCCAAATCTCCATAAACGTAGTTAAATTTATTATGCTTCCAATTTTATCTTTTTTCATCATAAAGTATCTCCCTATAGAATCTTTTTCAAAAGCTGTTTTGTTTATGGAGTGTATAATGCCTTTAGCCGTAACAAACGTTAATCTTTCTGCGCTTTATGAATGCAAGCCAAAAGAGGTAACGGCGGCAGTTTTTAGCACCTCTTTGATTTTTTTGGGTCTTATCTTTCTTTATCTTCCGCTAATCAATATCCTTATAAAAAGCTAAAATTCTTTGGTATAATTTGCACCGAAATTTTTGTCGTTAACTTATATGATGATTGGAAATATTGTATTGCGGCTAATTTATGTGGGTGTGAGTGTGGGTGATGGGAAAATAGCACTTTTGCTGATATCCACTTTAAAATATTAATTTCTCGGAGGTTTTGATTTTCAATATTTAGTTTCAAAAAAGGAGTTTTTTGAAAAAAAGAATTTTAATAACAAATGACGATGGATTTGAATCATTAGGGCTGAAAGCTTTGATAGAGGCTGTAAAAGAGTTGGGAGAAGTTTTAGTGGTTGCTCCTACCACAGAAAAGAGCGCCTGCGGACATAGCCTTACTTTAACGAAACCGCTAAGATTTATAAAGATCGATGACAATTTTTATAAATTAGATGACGGAACGCCAACAGATTGCGTATATCTGGCGTTAAACGCTTTCTATCCGGAAAATGTAAAACCTGATCTAATCATAAGCGGAATAAACAGAGGCGCAAATATGGGGGAGGATATCACCTATTCCGGTACGGCCGCTGCGGCAATGGAGGGCGCGCTTTACGGAATCCCTTCAATAGCTATTAGCCAAGTTTGCAACTCAAATTGTGAAAAAACCGAGATTGAGATAGGATATGATTTGGCCAAAATAGTTGCAAAATATATTGCAACTAAAATCTTAAACAAAGGAATGCCGGTAGGCGATAGAAAATTTTTAAATATAAATGTTCCTCCTTTAAAACCTAAAAGTTTCAAAGGTTATAAAATAACAAGAGCAGGATATAGACTCTACGCAAACGATGCTCATCTTCACAGGAATCCAAGAGGGTTGGAGTACTGGTGGTTAGGGCTGCATCCTCTCGAATGGAGAGCCAATGAAAAGAGAGATTGCGATTTTGAGGCCGTAAAAGAGGGGTATGTCTCTATTACTCCCATAAAAGCCGATTTAACAGCTTATGAAGAGATGGAAAAACTGAAAAATTGGATATAAGATGAGATTTGACAGAGTAAGATTGCTTTTCAAAGACGATTTTGAAAAATTTAAAAATGTAAAAATTTTACTTTTGGGCGTAGGAGGTGTAGGAAGTTTTTGTCTTGATTGTCTTTATAGAAGCGGAGTTCAAGATATAACTGTCGTAGATTTTGACAGGTACGATATAACAAATCAAAATAGGCAGATAGGGAGTGAAAATATAGGAGAGGTGAAAGTCGAAGTTTTAAAAAAGCTTTATCCCGGTATCAATGCGATAAAGGCTAAAATAGATGAGGAGTGGGTTGATAGTTTTGATTTTTCAAAATATGATCTGGTTTTAGATGCGATTGACGATATAAAAGCGAAGATAGCTATAGCAAAAAAAGTTTATCCAAAACTTATATCTTCTACAGGAAGCGCTAGAAAATGCGATCCTACTAAGATAGAGGTTGCATCAATCTGGAAGACATACGGCGATCCTTTTGCAAAAAAGATAAGATACGAGTTAAAAAAAGCGGGTTTTAAAGGAGACTATCAAGCAATTTTCTCTCCAGAAGAGCCGCTTTGCAAGGAGAAGGGAAGTTTTGTAGGAGTAACTGGCAGTTTTGGGCTTACGCTCTGTTCTTATGCTATAAAAAGAGTTTTAAAATCTTAGTTATTTCAGACTTTCTATATATTTTGCGACTGCTAGCATCTCTTTTTCGGTAAGTTTGGTGGCTCTGTTTCTCATCATATTTCCAAAGCCATACTGATTAAGTTTTCCAGTTTTATACTCTTTTAATTTTTTTATAATTTTTTCGGTAGGCCAACCGGCTATGACTTTACTAACGCCTAAAGAGCTTTTTTGCGCTTTTTCGCCATGACATACCGCGCATTTTTGTTTAAAGATTTTTGCTCCGTCCGCGGCATATGTTGCGGATGATAAAATTAGCGTTATTGCGATTAGATATCTTCTCATAGTTTACCTTTTCTTATAAAAGTTTGTGAGAGAATTATAACATTTTTTAAAAAAATATACAAAAAAATTAGATTATGTTCATAAAATTTTTTTATAAATGTATAAAAACTGCACTACCAAACTTTCATATATTCTCATAACGATTTATAAATTAATAAAAAATAAGATAAAATTTGGGAAAATATCTAGATTTAATTTTTCAAAATTTTAAAAACTCTTTAGGGCTTTAGTTATAAAATGATTAAAGAAGCGGCTAAAATTATAAAAGATTGCGATTATCTTCTAATAACTGCCGGCGCAGGGATGGGTGTAGATAGCGGATTGCCCGATTTTAGAGGTAAGGATGGTTTTTGGAGAGCATATCCTGCCGCTAAAAAGCTTGGACTAAGTTTTGAAGAACTTGCAAATCCTTACTGGTTTGAAGAAGACCCATATTTAGCTTGGGCATTTTACGGACATAGATTAGAACTTTATAGAAAAACTAAACCCCATGAAGGTTTTTTGAAACTTTTGGAGATCGCGAAAAGCAAAAAAGACTATTTCGTTTTTACATCGAACGTTGACGGACAGTTTCAAAAGGCGGGTTTTAGCGAACATAAGATAGAAGAGGTACACGGCTCAATCCATTATCTACAATGTACAGAACCTTGTTGCAATGATATTTGGAGTGCCGAAAATATTGAGATATGTGTAGATAACGAAAATTTCAGAGCAAAAGAGCCTTTGCCTAGCTGTATACATTGCGGTAAGATAGCTAGACCCAATATTTTGATGTTTGGTGATTGGAACTGGGTTGATGTAAGACATAAAGCTCAAAGAAAAAGTTTTGAGACTTTTTTAGATAAATCATATAAAAATCTGGCGATTTTAGAGTTTGGAGCAGGAGTTTCGGTGCCTACCGTCAGATTGATGGGAGAGAAAATCGCAGAAAATTTTGATGCTAAATTAATAAGGGTAAATCCTAGAGATTTCGAGGTTCCATCTGATGGGATATCATTGCCTTTTGGCGCAAAAGAAACGATAATAAAAATTTATAATATTATAAAAACAAATTAAAAGGAGAGGCAGTGGCTAAAAAAGCCTTGGTGATAGACGATTCGGCGTTAGTGAGAAGATTTTTATCTAAAGAGTTACAAGAGTTAGGTTTTGATGTTGATGTCGCTAAAGATGGCGAAGAGGGTTTGAATAAAGCGTTAAACAATAATTACGATCTAATAACTTTAGATATAGAGA
>JALWIX010000057.1 GCA_027082175.1 Campylobacterales bacterium | reverse complement strand
ATTGCCGATTAGAGGATGCATTTTTATATATTTTGGCTAAAATCTTTGCAATAGCCTGATAAAGACTCTCTGGTATCATATCCCCAATCTCACAACTATCATACAAGCTTCTAGCCAAAGTTGGGTTTTCCTCAATAGGTATATTGTGCTCTTTAGCTTTCTCTTTTATTTTTAAAGCAACATTGTCTTTACCTTTGGCTATAACTTTAGGCGCCTGCATTTTGCCCCTTTTGTACTCAAGCGCAACGGCATAATGAGTAGGGTTTGTTATAACCACATCGGCTTTGGAAACTTCAGCCATCATTCTAGTTAAACTCATCTCTCTCTGTTTTTTTCTAATCGCAGCTTTTATTTGAGGATTTCCTTCATATAATTTTTGTTCCTCTTTTATCTCATGTTTGCTCATTTTTATATTTTCTTCATATTCGTGCCTTCTAAAAATATAATCGATTATTCCAATAGGTATAGATAAAATAGCAAAAGCAAAAACCATAATAAGAGTATATTTTAATAATATATAAGCCTCTTTATTTACCGTTACCATAGAAAATCTAAATACGTCCTCCAAAAGAGTTTTCACTAAAAAATATGCCACAACCGTTGCAACCAATAGTTTTAAAATATTTTTAAAAAGTTCAAACAGTGTTTTAAGAGAAAAAAGTCTTTGAAGACCTGATATAGGATTTAGTTTATCAAGTTTTGGAATTAAAGGTTTTAAAGTAAACAAGAAACCAAATTGTGCAATATTTGATATAAAACCTACTATAAAAAGTGTCAAAAAAACAGGAAATATTAAAATACCCAAAACATATAAAGTCTCTGTTATAGTCAATCTATTTTCACTAACTATTAAATATAGTGGATTTGAGAAGATATAACCAAAATAGGAGCGTAACTTTTCATACGCAAACGGAAAATAGAATATAAAAAAAAGAAAAATTACCAACAATGACGCGGATATAGGTATATCTTGACTCTTTGGTACCTGCCCTTCTTCCCTAGCTTTTTCTCGTCTACGGGGGGTGGCCTTTTCGGTTTTGCTTGGATCTTTTGCCATAACTTATCCTACAAACTTAATCACGCCTATATAGTCTTCACCCATTCTTTTTAATAAAGTCACTATTATATAAACTAAAACGCTACTGCCAAAAGCCATTGCGGCTAATCCTACAAATATCTGCATAGGAAGTCCCACAATAAAAACATTTATCTGAGGTATAAGTCTATTAACTAGCGCTAATGCTACGTTTAACAAAAAAAGAATCAACGCAAACGGAAAAGCTATCTGAAAACCCATTATAAAAATATATGAAGATTTTTCTATGATAAATTCTAAAAGTCCTTGATGTATATAAAAACTATCCAAAGGTATATATTGAAAACTTACAACTATTGCGCCTATAACGTATTGATGACTCTCCGTAATAAAAAAAATAAAATAAAAAAGCAAAATAAAAAATCTATTTAGTATGGAAATCTGCCCAAAAGATGGATCAAAAACATTTACTACCGTCAACCCCATAAAATAACTTATAATCTCAGCCGCATAAGATAAAGCGGTTATAAAAATATTTACTAAAATTCCCAAACTAAATCCTATAAAAAGCTCTTTTAAGATAAGCATAGCAAGTTTAAAAGAGGTAAGATGAGTTAAATCTACATCAATATTTATAGTTGACGCTATAAAAAAAGAGAAACTTACTATCAACAGTAACTTAATATTTGTAGGGATCATGGAGGTGTTTAACAAAGGAAAACTTAAAAAAATGGCTATAACTCTTGTAAAAATAAGCCCAATTTCCAAAGCTTCTTTAGGATTTATTAACGAATTCATCGCAATATCGTGAATATGTTTTGGAACGTCTCTTTAAAATATTCCGTAAGTAAAATAAACATCCAAGAACCAAATACTATCATAGCTCCAACGGTTGCTACGATTTTAGGTATGAAAGTTATAGTCATTTCATGAATCTGCGTGGCCGCCTGAAAAATACTTATCAAAAGACCCACTATAAATGCGGTCATTAAAACCGGTCCACCAACTATTACCGCAGTTTTAAACATCTGTTCGACCAACGTTATAGCTTGATCTACGCTCATTTGTAACTCTCTATTAAAGCTTTTATCAGAAGTTCCCATCCATCAGCCAGTATAAACAAAATCAACTTAAAGGGCAATGATATCATCATCGGAGGTATCATCATCATTCCCATCGACATCAAAATACTAGCCACTAATAGATCAATAACTAAAAAAGGTAAAAATATTATAAAAACCACTTCAAAGGCCACTTTTATTTCACTTACCAAAAAAGCGGGCATTAAAGTTAAAAACTCTAACTCTTCCGGACTTTTTGGTTTTTTATTTGATAAATCTATAAAAAGTTTAAGGTCCTCTTTTCTAGTATTTTTAAGCATAAACTCTTTTATAGGTTCTTTTGCCCTCTCTATTGCCTCTATGTCATTTATCTCTTTATTCATATATGGAGTTATAGCGTTTTTATTTATTTCTTGAAACACCGGTTTCATTATAAAAAATGTCAAAAAAAGAGATAGAGCTATTATTACCTGATTTGGAGGAGATTGTGGAATTCCCAAAGCGTGTCTTAAAAGAGATAGGACTATAACTATACGCGTAAAAGATGTAACCGTAATCAAAAGAGCCGGTGCAAGACTTAAAAGAGTTATTAAAAATAGTATTTTCAACGAGACATCTAATTCTTTTAAGCTAGATACAGTATCTTCCACAACTCCAGCAAAAACATATGACGGAGATAAAAAAAGTAAAAATATAAGCAACGCAAGTTTTAGATTTCTAGGCAAAAGTTTAAAATTAACTTTTTTCATCTTTTTTCCTATGAAACTTGTCGCTTAAATCCCCATCTTCAACCCAATCGCTTTCGTTCCACTCTTTTATCTTTTTTATTCCTTTTTCGTCAAAAGATAGAAAAAAGTAGCTCTTTTTAACTTTTATTAATATTAGCCCCCTATTTTTAGCAAAAAAATGCGACTCTAAAATTTTAATATTTCTAGCTCCCGAAGTGGTAATTTTTAAATTAAATTTACTTAAATAGTAGTAGATGGCATATATAAAAAAAATCATTATTGAAAAGGAAGCTAAAAATTTAAGTATCTCTTGAGTCTCAAGCAAGATCGATGATCCTCACCCCATATTTATCGTTTGCAACAACCATTTCGCCCAAAGCAAAATTTTGATTGTTGATATAAACATTTATATACCCCTCTATACTCGAGTCTAACTGCAAAACGTCTCCAACTTTTAAAGATACTATTTCATAAAGCATCTTTTGGGCGCTACCGACACTAACATTCACTTTTAGCTTTACGTCATGTAAAAATGTAATATCACGTATAATAGATTCGCTATTTTTTACCTCGTCGCTTTTCACACATACTCCTACATTAAGCAGTCTGTATTACAAAATCTGTAAAATAAACATTTTTTACACCGCCAATAGGCAAGATAGCGTTGATTCTTTTTATAATCTCCTCTTTTAACTCTTCAATACCTTCAGCTGTTTTAAGCTCTTTTGAACTCTTGGTAAACAACAAAGTGGTAATTGCGTCTTTTATTTGCGGAAGTCTTTTTTCAAGTTCCATTTTGATCTTTTCATCTTGAACTTCTAAAACAATAGTGATTTTTAAATATCTATCCGCATCTCTATCTTGTAGGTTTACTATAAAAGTTCCCACATCAAACTGTATACCCAACTCTTCTACATTTTTTATCTCTTCTACAATTTTTTCAGCTTTTTTTTCGTTTTTTTTCTCTTCCTCTTGTTTATCAAGCACTAAAAATTTATACGCGGCTCCACCGCCGGCTCCAATGATTATCAAAAGAAGAAGCAAAATGATTATGAGTTTCTTTTTACCGCCTTTTTTCTCTTCTTGCTCTTGCTCTTTAGCCTCTTCAGCCATCCAAACCCTTTATGTTAAATATCAGATATAAAATAGAAAAAAGATTATCTCATATCTAATATTTAAAAACGATAAAAGGGCTTAGACCCTCTTATCTTTTGATATCCATTGTGGTTTGTAAGATTTGATCCGAAGTTGTGATAGTTTTTGCATTTGCTTGGTATGCTCTTTGCGCGGTAATAAGGTTTATAAACTCTTGGGATATATCAACGTTACTCATCTCAAGCATCCCGCTTCTTATTTTGCTTATAACGCCACCCGGAACTATTATAGGCGTAAAAGTTTGTTGATTAGGAAGATATAAG
>JALWIX010000056.1 GCA_027082175.1 Campylobacterales bacterium | reverse complement strand
TTTATCCTAAGTTTGATACGATATCACTCAACTTCTCAGACACCCACTTTTAAAAATAAAACTCCCTATTTTACGGACTTCTAAAAGCCTCAAATTCACTTTTTTCTCTTAGCGAGGAAAACAGGAGAAAGACTAAAAAAAGATTTTAGCTTTTATCTAGAACCATTCAAAAAAGAGGCTTCAAGTGGATATGGACTAGGTCTTAGTATAGTTGATATAATAGTGAAAAAACATGGTTTCTCTCTTTTTTACAGATATTTAGCCGGGAAAAATATCTTTGGGATAAATTTTAGAGGCGCTCTTTAATGGATAGATGTATCTATTGCGAATGCAAAAGAGTTTATAAACTCTCTAATGACCATATTAAATGCTCATGTTGTAAAAGAAAGTTTAGTCTAAAAAAAATTGAAAGAGATTTTAAACTTATAGAATATTTTTGCGAAGATTTCAATGCTCTTGAGACTTCAAAAATAATGGGTTTAAGCTATGTAACGGTAAAAAATAGATTTTTACTATTTAGAAAACTGATATCGCTCTATTTAGAAAAAGAGTATGAAAACAAAAAAGAGGTTATAGAGTTCGACGAATACCTATATCTTGAAAAAAATAAAAGAAAAGAGAAAAAAAATATTTTCGACGCATACAACTTTTTGACTTTTGACTACGGAGGAAAAATTTACAATCTTATGATGCCAGATCTTTCGCGATATAAATCCTCCTATCTAGAAGATGGCCTAGAAGAGGTATATTATAAAGAGCTTGAGCAGTTCTTGAAACTAAACCGCATAGCAAAACTGAAATCTTCCCAAAATCTAATAACAAGATTTTGGAATTTTTTTGAAAATTTTATAAATTCCTACAAGGGGGTTTCACGAGAAAACTTCTTCTATTATCTTAAAGAGGCAGAATTTAAGTTTAACTTTTCAAAGTCCAAAAGAATAAAGATTTTAAAAAAACTATATTTGGATTCTTACATTTTCAATGTCGTATAATACCAAAGTTGTCCCAAAGAGATTCCGCCGTCATTAATGGGAGTTTGCGTAGGAAAAAAGTAAGGAATCCGCTCTTTTTTTAGTTTTTTGATAGTTTCTTCAAGTAAAGTTTTATTTTGAAATACTCCGCCGGTAAGGATAACCGGAAGTTTTTCCTGTTTAGCTATGTAAAGTATAATTTCAGAAAACGTATTTATAAATTTTGTAGCAATTTTATCTTTTTTATCAGAGATTAGAGCTGCAAAATCTATCTCTATCTCACTGTTTTCAACTTTAAAATCGTATCTATCATCACCTCCATTATATGCTTTTTCGATCAAAAGTCCGCTATAACCCTCATAGTCTTGATATTCGCAAAGCTCGGATAAAAAAGCTACAGCGTCAAAAAGCCTTCCAACCGAACTTGTATAAAAACTATTTATGCTCTTTTCATACGCTAGATTAAAAAGTTTATCTTTTATCTCAAAACCGTACGCTCTCATTAGACTCCAGGCTATTAGTCTTATATCTTTTATAGCCTTTTCACCGCCCGTTATTTTAAAATATTTAAAATGGTATCTTCTTTCATCTGCTATAAATACCTCTCCGCCCCAAATATTTCCATCATCTCCATAACCTGTCCCATCCCAGCTAAAACCGATAAATTTCTCATTTTTCAATTGGTGGTCGGTTAATGCCATTTCTGCATAAGCGGCGTAGATATGAGCTAAATGGTGCTGAACTTCGTAAACTTTTATCCCTAAACTTTTTGCAAACTCCGCTGTTTCATAAGAGGGGTGCTTATCGCAGACTACGATTTGGGGATCAAAACTGTAAATTCTTTTAAAAACTTCTATCATTTTTTTAAAATACTCAAAACTCTCCACATTTTTAATATCCCCAATATGAGGCGATAAAATGATAGAATTTTTAAATCCAAGCGAAATGCTGTTTTTCTGTCTAGCCCCGACGGCTAAAATGGAGGGTAAATTCTTATCTATAAAAAAGCTTTTTGGAGCGTATCCTCTAGAGAGTCTATAAAAAAGAGATTTATCCGATATTGATACCGCGACGCTATCGTCACAACCGTTTACTATCTCTCTATCATACAAAAGAGTCTCGTCATAAATACCATTTAATCTACTTAAATTATCTTCATCTTTTACGATAGGTTCTTCACTAATATTCGCACTAGTTACGACCAAAGGAAAATCTATATAATCAAAGAGTAGATGATAAATTGGATTGTAGGGTAAAAAGACTCCAAGTCTATCTATATCCGGCGCCGCTTCATTAAAACACTCAAACCTCTTTTTAACTACGACTATGGGTCTCTCTTTTGATAAAATCAGCTCTTTATCTTTTTTGCTTAAATCGCAATATTTTTCAATCTCTTCCAAACTTTTAAACATAACGGCAAAGGGCTTTTTAGCCCTTTTTTTTCTATCTCTTAGTTTTCTCACCGCCTCATCAACATCGGCTCTGCAAACAAGATGATAACCCCCAACCCCCTTTACGGCTAAGATTTTTTTGTCACTTAAAAGCTTTGCGGCCTCTTTTATCGCCTCTAGCTGCTCAAATTTTTTTAGTCTTACCTTGGGACCGCACTCAAAACAACTTATCGGCTGGGCATGGTAACGCCTATTTGCTGGATCGTTGTATTCGCTTTCACACGCTTTGCACATAGGAAAACTGGACATTGATGTATTTTTCCTATCATACGGCAAACTCTTTATAATAGTAAATCTCGGTCCGCAGTTTGTACAGTTTATAAGCGGATAGTTAAATCTTTTGTTTGCAGGTTCTCTAAGTTCAGCTAAACACTCATCGCAAACCGTAATATCAGGAGATAAGAAAGCTTCTTTGAAACTCTCTTTGCTTTTTAAGATATTAAACTCTTCGTACTCTTTTAAAGGAAGCACTTTTACTTTAACTTTTACTATCTGAGAGAGTGGAGGAGCCTCTTTTTTTAATCTATCTAAAAACTCCCCTACTCTTTCGCCCTCAACCTCAATTTCCACTCCATCGGCTCTATTTTTAACAAATCCTTTAAGATTTAGCTCTTTTGCCAGATTGTAAACAAAAGGTCTAAAACCAACACCTTGAACTATGCCCTTTACATAAATTTGCAGTCTGCTCAAATTTTTAATGCCTCTAAATTCCATAAAAAATATTTAATTCATCTACGCTAAACTCTCTGTTTGTTTTTACTTTTGGAATATTTCTAGTAAATCTACTAAAAAGAGCTGAATTTGTTATATATTTTCCACAGATAGCAAATTCTTCACTTTTAAGTTTTTTACCGAGCTCATTAAGGGTATTTGATAAAAAATCTCCTAGAGATTCAAAAATGGAGTAACTTAAAAGAACATTATCGGTATTTCCGAGTCTATAACTCATTATAGATGCGTAAAAAGCTTCGTAACTAAATCTATTATCGATTATGCGACAATCCACGCTTAATCCGCCTTTACCTCCAAAACTCATAGCAAGACGACTTAACTCTTCAAATCCTCCATCTATACCTACTAAAAATGCCGTTCTTTCAAAAAATCCGCTGATTTTCTCTAAATCATCCAAAGAACCGAATCTGTTTATATAGTTAACAACTAACCTATCTGAGCCTTCTCTTAAAACTTTAATATGCTCAACGATTTTTTCCGGTTCCGCACCAAAATCGAAAACTTTTTTTACCTCTTTTTTATCGTAATATAAAAAGATTTTTTCATCACCAAAATATACTCCAACACTTTTTTCATCTATACCGTTTTCTCTTAGAATAGATAAAAATGCCGAACTTGCAATATCGGATTTTATAATATTTGGATGTTCAATCTCTTCATCTTTAAAAACATATACCTCTTTCGCGCTGATCTCTTCAAACCTGTCAACCTTATCCAAAATACCTTCATTTAGCGCATAATCTCTATATATCGCCACTTTGTCTATATTTAAAGGTTTTGGGATTATAACCCTATCCCCGCTAGTTATGAGTTTGTATTTTTTATTCATAAAAAGTTTCATATCTTTTAAAAGATTTGTTTCAAGCAAAAAGTCCATTTTAAGATCATACTCTTCTTTGTTCTCTTCATAAAAGACATATCCAAGTTCTGTCAACTCCTTAGCTAAAAGAAGAGTAAAACCATCATCAAAAGCTTTCAGTTCTACGACTGGCGAAACTCTTTTTCTTATTTCTTCATTTGTTGTTGTAGCATATATCACCGGTCTTTCTATAGAAAAAAGCGCATTGATTTCTTGTTTTAGAAGTAAAAACTCATGCTTTGCCTTATCAAGATTTGTGATTAGCACCTTACTTTTTTGTTCTGGCTCTTTATAAAAAGTTTTAAATCCGTTTAGCGTTTTAACGGCTACCCTTTCGCCTTTTTTTATAGCGGATGCTATAAACTCAAAAGCTTTTTTATAATCATCTTTTTCATTTGCCCAAAACTCTTTCGTTCCTTTTTTGTTCACAACCCTTATAGGTATATTGCAATCAAGGCAGCTAATAAGAGAGAAGTTTTCTCTAAAAGGGTCTTTTTTTAATTCCTCCTTGCAAGAAGGACAAGGCTGAAAAACGCTTAAATAGCTATTTTCTCGTTTAAAAGGATATTTGTCAAAAAAGGCGTACTGATTTGAGCAGCTATTACATGCTGTAAAAGGGTAGTAGTATCTTTTTGATATTATATCTAGCATCTCTTGCGCACATCTGTTGCAAACTCCGATACTTAGCGGAACATCTACAAATCCGCTCTCCTCTTCCAAAACTCCCTCTTCAAAATCAACGCCTTCCAAAAAAATAGAATTGTAAAGATATAAATCTAAATTTTTAGTAAATATTTCAAAATTTTCATCTTTCTCATCAGCTTCAGCTATTAAAAATCCTCTCTTTTTTGCCGTTTTTATTTTTATATTCGAGAGTTTAGCAATGGATTTTACTCTTTTTTCTAAATAGTTTGAATGGGAGGGAAATTTAAACTTTATTAACATCGAGTCCTTTCATAGTAGGATTATTATACTCTTTTATAATCTCTTCCAAACTTACGTTGTCTATTTTTTTATAGGAGATGTTATCTTTTTTTAGTTCATTTAATACTTCGTTGATCAACAAATTAAAAACTTTTTTCAAAGTTTCGGTTAAATCTATATCTACGCTCTCAATATCTTCGGGAATAACTCCAACTACATTGACTTTTGCCATCTTATCCAAAAAAGAGCATATCTCAAGCATCTCAACCACTTCCACTTCATGTGCCGTTTGCCTGTAACTGCCAAGGCCCATCAACACATCACTTGGCAGATTATAGATAGAACCTGGAGTATCTTTTATGGAAACGGTATCAATAATAACGACCTTGTCATATTCTTGATAATACCCCATCAGTTTAAAACCTAAAGTGCCTCCGTCAATTACTTCTACTCCATCTTCAAATTTATAATTTTTTTCTAGATACTTGGCAGCATATACGCCAACGCCCTCGTCTTTAAAAAGAATATTTCCAACACCAACTATCACGCAACTCAAATTTTCATCCTTTTAAAAAGCGGATATGCGAAAACCGCATATCCATCATTAAGCAGTTCTCTTTCTTTTAAATTTATATCCGCCAAAAACGATAGAGATATCCCCTTCTCTCCAAAAAATCGTTCTCCAAACAACATAGTATATATGAAACATTATCCAAACGATAATAAAATACATAGTCATATGATGGCTAATCCTAACATCCATTAATGTCCCACCGGTCGCCGCTATAGTCCAATCGGTAACCAAATGCAACATCCATGGCCACCATCTCCCTATGGAACTCTCACCGGAAGCCAATCCATGCACATATAATTGCAAACCGGTTAAAAGCATCCAAGCCAACATTAAATGAAAAATAGTAAAATAGACAACGTGAAAACTATCGGCATGAGAACTATCAAATCTTTTTACTCTATTAAAAGTTAAAAGATTTTTCACAACTTCTATAAACTCTTTTATATTTTTACTATTTGGTATCAGCTTTTTATAGGGCTTTTCAAATCTACTAAAAAAGTATAGATACGCCAATACTATTGAACTAACATCGAAAATGATAGCTAATATAAAATGTACCCATCTATTCCATGCCATTACATACTTATCCACAGCCGGTTCCGCTATAAAAGTTTGATAATATGGATGCCCAATATATAAACCGGTGGCGATAGCGCCTATCATACTTATTGCGACTACCCAGTGATTGACCCTCATAAAGGGGGTCATCCTCTTTATTCTTACATACGATTCTCTCGAAGTTTTCATAATAATTCCTCCTTAAATAGAGCAAGAGGTATTAACTTTAAATTCGCCTAACTCTCTTCCTTTGGTATCCACTATATGCACGGCACACGCTATACAAGGATCAAAACTGTGAATTGTTCTTAAGATTTCAAGAGGTTCTTCAGGATTTGCAACTTTAGTTCCTATTAAACTAGCCTCATAAGCTCCCATTCTTCCCTTATAATCTCTTGGAGCCGCATTCCAAGTAGAAGGCACTACGGCTTGATAATTTTCAACTTTGCCGTCCTTGATTTTAACCCAGTGTCCCAACGCACCTCTTGGAGCTTCCGCTAATCCGTAACCTTCCGCATCTTTACTAACCGTATCAAAATCAAATTCTGTCCAGGTTGAGATATCTCCAGCCGCTACATTTGCGGCCAATTCATCAACCCATTCGACCATTATATCTGCCATCAACTCCGTTTCAATAGCTCTTGCCGCAGTTCTACCAACAGTTGAGAAAAGAACTTTTACAGGTAGATTTCCATTTTTCAAAAATCTAGTAACATATTCGCTAATTCTTGGGTCTTTTTTCGCTACTCCCACCACCATTCTAGCAAGAGGTCCAACTTCTACTCTGTGATCGTCATATAGCGGAGATTTAATCCAGCTATATTTTCCTTTAGTATCCAGATAAGCTATGCCGTTCTCTTTTTTACCAAATCCGGTGTAATTAGGCTCAGTTTTACCCTCAAAAGGATGCAGAGCCTCATCGCCTTTATACCAGGCATGGGTTACGTCTTCTTTGACTTTTTCTTGATCAAACTCTATAACTCTGCTCAAATCTCCGTTTAATACAATTCCGCTTGGAAATAGAAGCTTAGAGTTGTAAAATCCCGTATCATCAAGTCTAAAATCGCCATAAACAAGATAGTTCTTAAGTCCGCCGCCCGTACCGTCAAGAGCTTCATCCGCGTACATAGTCCCAGCCATATATACGTCTGGCAAGTAAGCTTGCTTTATAAATCTTCTAAAATTCATCAAAAGATCTTTAAACAGCGCGATACGAGCTGGATTTTTAATATCTTGAACACATGTCACACCGCCAACCACAATACTTTGCGGATGAGGGTTTTTACCGCCAAAAATTGCCATCATTTTTGCGGCGTCTCTTTGAAGGTCTAAAGCTTGGAGATAGTGAGTTACCGCCAATAGGTTTTGTTCTGGCGTCAGTTTATAATGAGGATTTCCCCAGTAAGCTTTTGCAAATGGTCCAAGACGTCCCTGTTTTACAAATTTTTTAAGTCTTTCTTGAACTTCGCCAAATTTTGAAGCATCGGCTACCCATGGATTTGTTCCGGCTATTTTAGCCCATTTAAAGGCTTCATCCACAGTCTTTTTAGGATCGGCCTCTAAAGCTTTTGTGATATCAACCCAGTCAAGCGCATGAAGATGATAAAAGTGCACTACATGATCGTGAACGTATAAAGCGCCTTGAATAAGATTTCTAACTATCCTAGCATTTTTAGGAATTGTGACTCCAAAAGCATGCTCTACAGCCTCTATACTTCTTTGATAATGCGTTCCGGTACAAACCCCGCATATTCTCATCGCCAAAAGACCGCAGTCTCTAGGGTCCCTTCCTTTTAAAATCTCCTCAATTCCTCTAAACATAGTTGAAGAGCTATACGCGTCTACTATCGTATTGTTATCATCTATAATGGCTTCGATTCTTAGATGTCCTTCGATTCTTGTTATAGGATCAACTACTATATGCTTTCCCATTATTTATCTCCTTCTTCAATATCGCAAGTCTCTTTTTTACCCGCAACTGCGCTAAAAGCCGCGTGGATTCCTATACCAACAGCCGCAGCTGTTAACAACCCTAAACCAAATTCGTCAACGGTTTTCTCAACTCCTCCCGTAGGCGCTTTTATATTGGCGTCCGCCATAGGTCTTTCATAAGCGTATTTATCCCAAAAATCCGGCTCACTACAGCCGATACAGCCATGTCCCGCTCCAATAGGCCAGTTAACTGCTTCATTATATCTTATAATTGAACAGTTGTTGAAAGTCATAGGGCCTTTACATCCAACTTTATATAGACAAAAATTATTCTCAGCCCCTACATCGCCCCACTCTTCTACAAACTCTCCCGCGTCAAAGTGAGCTCTTCTTTCGCAATTATCATGGATTCTGTAACCAAAAGCGAATTTTGGTCTAAGAAGAGAATCCAACTCCGGAATCTGGCCAGTAAGCACATAATGTAAAATAACGCCTACCATATTCGCGGGGTTAGCCGGACAAGCTGGAATATTAACGATAGGTTTTCCTTTTACGATATCCATAACTCCAACGGCTCCGGTAGGATTAGGAGCAGCGGCAGGAACGCCGCCAAAAGTTGCGCAAGTACCTACGGCCACAATCGCCGCAGCATCTTTTGCCACTCTATGCAGATGCTCTTCAAAGGTTTCGCCGCTTGCGCCTATCGTTCCATAAACTCCGCCATTGGCAAGAGGAATAGCTCCTTCAACAAAAAGAAGATATTTGCCTTTGAAATGATGCATAGCGTCTTCAAGCTGCTCTTCCGCCTGATGTCCCGCGGCGGCCATTAGTGTCTCGTGAAACTCCAAAGAGATAATATCTAGTATAATTTCGTCCACTTTAGGTCCGTCGCTTCTAAGCAAGGCTTCCGAGTTTCCGGCACAATCTTGAAGCTCTATCCATATTACCGGAACCCTGTTCATAACTTCAGCCGCTTCAGCAACAAGCGGAGTAAAAGAGGCTGGCAGCATTAGTGTCGCCGTCATAGCGCTTGCCCACTTCAAAAAATCTCTTCTATTTATTCCTTCATCCTCCAAAACCTCCATAATGTCCACATTGTTAACAGGTTTTAGCTTTTTGAGTTCTTCAAGCCTATCTTTACATCTCTTATACAAAGAGTTGTAATACTCTTCACCTTTATTGGTATTTACCCTGGCACTTTTGGCGCTAAAAAGCCCTCTTAAATGTTCTCTGTTCACTTTCACTCCTTTATAAATGAGTAGTCATTCATAATATTAAATAATTTTTTATTATATTTAGATAAAATTTTTGTCTTTTTCTTTATTTCTTGTTTAATTTTGGGACTAATGAGTAGTGCATACAGAACAAATATCAAAAGTTCTAAAAACAAGCTCCGCTAGCTTACCGTTTTTTAAGCCTATCATTGCTTTTTGAGCGGTTGCAGGTTTTTGAGGAGTTCCATTGGATAGATTCCACTGGGTAGGCGTAATAATTTCATATTTTTTTATTATATTTTTTTCTACCCATATTTTATGTATTAATGAGCCTCGAGCCGCCTCGACCGCTGATTCGCCATAACCTTCTTTTATATCAGTTTTAATATGATTGTACGATTTTTGAGAAAGCTCGATACTGTTTAAATGCTCCTCTACTATCTTAAAAAGAAAAGAAATTTCGGCAATTCTAGCAAAAATTCTAGTAGAAATTCCATCTTTATAAGCCCTATGCAACTGCTTTATTAGATTTGGTTTTAGAAGCATCATCCTAGCGAGCGGACCAGTTTCATAGTAGTTGCTTTTATATGTTACATTTTTTGCAAATCCACTTTTTTGACTTTTCTCATTAACGTACTTCATTTTTACCGGATAACTCACCGTCTTTATAATTTTTACTCTTTTCGTAAAAGAGTGCTCTCCAAAAATAAGATATCTATCGTTAGCTTTTCCTATAGATAACAAAGAGTTTTCTTTTAAAAATCTAAAAATTTTTCCTGAATCCGTTTTGCTTTTTTCAAGCTCGGCTACGGTAATCTCCTCAAAAACTATATTTTCAAAAACTCTTCTTTCTACTATATTTAATGCATTTTTTAAAAAATTTCTCGCTTGCAGAATATCCAAATGGGTAGGATCGCAAACGACACCTCCCGGCACCATATATGAGGAGTGAGGCCACTGTCCACTAAAAATAGCCAGCACCCTATTTATATTTACGATAGCTTTTTGAATCTCTAAAAAACTGTTTTGATCTATATTTATTTTAGCGATACTCTTCATAATAGGAACAATAACCAAATATATCCATTTTAAGTGATTTTGTATATGTTCGCAAAAAAGCGTTATTTCTCTGATTAGTTTGGCTTTTTCGGCAATATTGACATCTATCCCTGCATTTTGATAGAGATTTTCTATAGCCCTTACAGTAGCAAAAAGGTGAGCATGCCCGCAAATTCCGCAAACTCTTGGATTTATAGCTAAAGCGTCCCAAACGGGCCTGTTTCTCAATATCTCCTCAATACCTCTATAATGAGGAAAAACAATCTTGACAAAGTCAATTTTATCTTGTTTAAATCGATATTCTAGTTTTGCTTCGCCTTCTATTTTTTCTATCAGTTCAACTCTCATCTATCAATCTTTTGTTTAGTCTCTCTATCTTAAAACTTTTTGCTACTCCGGTAATCGTGAGATAAGCTCTTTTAGGAACACCCAAAGGCATATTTGCGGGAATCGACATATAAGTTTTTGTCTTAAAGAGCTCTTCTTTCAAAAAAGTAGGCTCTGTACATCCTAAACAAGGCATTCCCGCTCTTGTTTTAGAGTTTACTTCGTTCCATAAAATTTTATTGCAGCTTCCATGCGTATAAGGCGCTTGACAACCTTGCTCATAAAAAAGGCATCCCTCTTTTACTCCAAAACTCTTCGCATCAACTTTCCACTCAAAATACTCGTTTCTTACACAACCGCTATGAACAGTAAAGGCATAAATCTCTTTAGGTCTTAAAAAATCGTCCAATAAAATCTTTTTTTTAGCCTCTATCATATTTAATACGTATATTAACCATTCAGGATGGGCGGGACATCCCGGAATATTTATAACTTTTTTTTCCAACTCTTTAAAAAAACCCTTTTTTTCCTCGCCGTCAAAAATCAATCCTTTTATATTTTTTTCATCGTAACTTTTAAAAACTCCTCCAAAAGCCGCGCAAGTTCCTAGAGCAATAATTTTTCTAGCTTTTATCGAAAGTTTTTCCATAAGAGTGTTTAAAGAGACAATACCTCTTTCATAGCTCTTTTTGATAGCTCCTTCAACTATCAATATATCAAAATCAAATCTTTTTTCAGAAAGTTCTTTTAGACTATATTTTGACGGCAATAAAGGATGATAAAGAAACTCTACTTTTTTTAAAAAAATATCAAGATTTTGATAGTTTAAAAATGAGTGAGAATTGCCGTTACAAGTTACCCCTTGTATCCATACAATTTTACTCTTCATTTTTCAAGGCTCTATAAATATTTTCGGATATGCTATTGATATAAAAATCAAGATCATTTGGAAGCATACCTTCCCCTTTTAAATATACCATTCCTCCAAGATATCCCATAAAAAGTCCAAAAGCGCTGAAAAAATCTTGCTCTCTAAGCTCTCCGTTTTTTACTCCCTCTTCAAAAAATATCATAATCTCCGTAACAAATGGACTCACGCAGATCATACCTTCGCATCCATCTTTAAACACTTCTCGATGAGATAAGTAGACTCTTAAAAAATAGTCTATAAGTTCCGGACGCTCTTTTGCCATACTAAAATAAAATCTAACAATTTTTTCTATCTTCTCTTTGGCGCTAATCTTTTCCATATTGATTTGACGAATATTTGAGCCCAAAATTTTAGAAATATACATTATAAGCTCTTTCGCAAGAGCATCTTTGGAGCTAAAATAGTTATAAATATTTCCCACACTCATTTCAAGCTCTTTTGCTATATCGGCAATAGTAACCGTATAAAAACCGTTTTTTGAAAAAAGCTTCAAAGCCGTATCCATAATCTCTATCTTTCTTTTCTCTTTTCTACTTCCTTTTGCCATATCTACTCCCTCAGTCTAAAGCTAAACAGCAAACCTATGCTTAAAAAAAACAGCGTAACAATATACAAAATATCATATCCAAAATATCTTAAAACAAATCCCCCAGGAATAGAGAAAAAGAGTCCCAAAGAGGTTATATTAGCTTGCAATGCGACATAAATCGGCCTCTTATCTTCAGGGGCTATTATCAAGATAAGATTATTTGCCGCAAGTCTAAATCCGTCACTAGCCATTCCAAAAAGAAAAAATATAACCATATAAACTATTTTTTCTTTAAATATTGCGGCCAATAAAAAAGCAATAATTAAAATTATAAACGAGATTATAACAATTGTTTTATTTCTTTTTATAGAAGAGAGTTTTCCCCACAATAGATTGCTTATCATAGCTCCGCCCATTTGGACTGAAATAAGAGTGCCGACAAAATATCCGCTTAAATCAATCTTCTCTTTTGCCTCTAAAATCACAAAAGGCAAGGCAAAAAGATAACCGTAGGATAATAAAATTGTAATTATTTGATATTTTAAAGCTTTATCCACTTTTATATAGTTAAATGATCTCTTCAAAAACTCTTTAAAACTTTTCTCTTTTTTAGAAACATTCTCTTTTATAGGCTCTTCTATAGTAGAAAAAGCAACCAATCCAAATCCCATCAAAATAGCGCTTATCATAAAAAGATATGCGTAACTTTGGGGAGCTTGAAAATGTTGCAATATATATCCGGTTGCAGCGCCGCTCAAAATCGCGCCGAAACCAGCAAAAAACTGCCTATACCCCATAGTGATTCCGCGAAACTTATGGGAAAAGACTTTTGCCAAAATCTCTTTGAAATATATTGCTCCAAACCCTGCAGAAAAAGAGAAGATAAAGAGTCCTACGGCAATAAGAACAAGCGTTAATCTAGGGTAGTTCTCCCCAAAAAGATATATTGCGGCGCCTATGCCGAACCAGCTTAGAAATCTTGCCAAAAAAACCCTTTTTAGATAGGGCATCACCACTTTATATGTCTGTGCATTAAAAGCGGCGTAAAGTTGAACCACTATAGCTCCTCCTCGTAGCAAAGAGGCGAAAATCCCAACTAAAATATTGCTGGAACTAAAGTGATGAACTATTAAAGGAAGAACGGTAGAGGGCTCGGCTATAGTAGTGGCAACTGCCAAAAAAAAACCGTGAAGAATATTTTTGACATGCGAAGAGAATCTATCTATCAACTAAATTATTCCTCGAAAAACTCTTCGTTTTCACACTCGATTATAAAACTTGTCTCTACGCTTTTATTTGTGTCTAAATCTTTTACGGCCACTCTCCATTTGCCTTTTTCTCGTCCTGGCAAATATCTGTAATCATACACAGAACCATAATATGGAGGAATCTCAAATGTTCTAACTCTGTCGTCATTACCAGAAGGCGAATACCAATAAAAAGCAACCTTTTTGCCGTTTTCGTTATCGGATCTGTCTATAAAATATGTGCAATATATTCTCTCATACTCGATTTTACATTTGACTTCGTTGGCGAACATCGAAAAAGTTATAAAAAGAAAAACCAAAATAGCTTTTTTCATTATCTTGTCCATATAAACACTACTTCAAACTCAAGATAAGAGTGCGGATATCTTCTTATGAGCTCTTTTGTCTCTTTGTATGAGAGTCTCTTTTCACCTGAACTTACGCCGCTTCTTTTGATATATCTAAACATCAGATATTTATCTTCGAAAAAGAGGCGATATCTTTTAATCTCATAGTTTACCAAAAAATAGTTGTTAATCGAATATAAAATCTCTTCTAAGGAGTATATAGGCGAATCTAAAGAGGCTATTTCATGTATAGTTTCAAATGTTTTATCCGTAAATAATGAAAATGCGCAAGGCTTTTCAAAAGAAGAAATCTCTTTAAGAGTAAAATCGAGGTTTGAGCTCCACTGTAAAGCCGAAGAAGAAAAAACAAAATCAAATCTCTCTCTTTTTAGCCTTTCAAAACAGCTCTTTTGATTAAAATCGCAAACTATCTTTTTAACATTTTCGTCCGGATGAAGCATCAACATATTTTCCGATCTGTCAGCGGCTATGAAACTATCAAATCGCCAATCTACATGGCGGTAAATTTCACCGCTCCCAGCTCCTAAATCGAGAATATTTTTAGGCTTTTGTTCTACTTTTGAGACTAGATATGAAGCGACTCTCTTTTGAATTATCTTATATCTTTGATAGCTTTTAGCAAATCTAGAAAACTCTTTTACGGGCTTCATAACTTCCTTTTTAACCAAATTATAAAATAATTTAGGTATAATTGGCTTAAATTTTTCACATTAGAGGGTAAATTAATGATTCAGATTCTTTTTATAGTTCAAATCATCTTAGCCATAGTCCTAACAATCGTAATATTGCTACAAAAAAGCTCTTCTATAGGTTTGGGCGCATATAGCGGAAGCAACGAATCTCTTTTCGGAGCCAAAGGGCCTCAAGGCTTTTTAGCGAAAATAACTTTCACGCTAGGAGCCGTCTTTGTCATAAATACTATAACTTTAGGATATATGTACAACAAAGAGTACAACAAATCAATTATAGACGAGATAGAGACAAAAACTAAAGCTCCTATTCCTGAAGTTCCGATAAAAAATGAGGCGCAAGAAGTGCCGAGCGCGCCAACAAATTAGGATTGATTTTGGAGAATTTTAGGAAAAGTAAGTTTTTACTCTTATTTTTCCTCCATCTTTTGCCATTTATTCATCACTCATCACTCACCACTTTAAAAGCCGACGCACACATCTTCGTATATCACAGGTTTGGGGACGAAAGATATCCTTCAACTAATACTTCAATAAAAGAGTTAAAAAAAGAGTTTGAATATCTAAAAAAAAACGGATATGAAGTCATACCTTTAAAAAAACTTGTACAGGCATTAAAAAAAAGAAAAAAGATTCCGAACAATTGGGTTGTTTTAACTATAGATGACGGTTATAAAAGTTTTTATGAAAACGCTTTTGAAATTTTCAAAGAGTATGATTACCCTTTTACTATCTTTGTATCCACAAAACCAAGTGAAAATAGATATGGAGATTTTATGAGCTGGGAACAGATTAACGACTGTTCAAATTACGGCGAAATAGGCCTCCACTCTCATTCTCATCCGCATCTAACGCGCCTTAGCGACGAAAAGATAAAAAAAGATACGAAAAAAGCTATAGAAATTTTTCAAAAAAGATTGGGTTATAAACCAAAATATTACGCCTATCCTTACGGGGAGTATGACGATAGAGTTAAAAAAGTGATAAAAAGCTTTGGGTTTGAGGCTATTTTAAATCAAAATGCGGGAGCCGTAAACGAATATAGCGATATTTTCGATCTTGATAGAGTAGCTATGGTCGGCAATGTTGATATAGCCTCTAAATTGAAACTAAAATATCTAAACGCTATTTGGTATGAACCTAAAAGATTTCCTAAAGACTCTATACTTAAAAGGGTAAAAGTAAAGATTTTTGAAGATGTCAAAAGAGCCCAACTTTACGTTACCGGATACGGCTGGAGATGGGTAGATGTAAAAAATAAAATAGTAGACGAGATTTTAAATTTGAAGCTTAATAAAAATAGAATTAGAGTGATTATAAAGGTAAAAAATAGTAAAATTAATACCAAAATTTTGGTTAAGTAGAAACAAACCGCTGCTTTTTCGTCTGCTTAACAAATAAATCATAAAAGGAGCAATGATGGAACTAAATGAAATATACGATTATGCTAGAGATCACATGCAAAAATCTCTCGAAGTTTTAAAAAAAGATTTTAACACCCTAAGAACCGGACGCGTTACAACTTCTGTCGTAGAAAATATCAAAGTCGATTACTATGGCGCTCCGACTCCACTTAATCAGGCGGCTTCAGTGGTAGCTACAGACGCTACGACGATTGTAATATCTCCTTGGGATAAATCTTTACTTTCTGAAATAGAAAGAGCAATTCAAGAGGCAAATATCGGCGTAAACCCAAACAACGACGGAGAACAGATAAAACTATTTTTCCCTCCTATGACTGTGGAGCAAAGAAAAGAGGAGTCGAAAAAAGCCAAACAATTTGGTGAAAAAGCAAAAATTGCTATAAGAAACGTAAGACGAGACGCAAACGATAAAATAAAAAAACTTTTCAAAGATAAAGTTATAACGGAAGACGAAGAGAAAAAAGCTTTGGAAGAAGTTCAAAAAATAACGGATGAATTTGTAAAAAAAGTGGATGAGCTTGTTAAAGCTAAAGAGCAAGAGATTATGAAGGTGTAGAGATTAAAATGCGACTCTAAGTCGCATTTTGTAATTAATAAATATAAGAATGAGGTGTATATATATGCTTGATATCGAAAAAATATATAAAGACAGCAGAGCGCTTTTGGAGGGACATTTTCTACTCTCAAGCGGTAAACACAGTCCAAACTACCTACAAAGCGCCAAAGTTTTGGAAAATCCTAAATTGGCCGAAAAATTAGCGCAAGAACTAGCTAAACAGATAAAAGATTATCCGCTTGAAGTAGATACCGTTTGTTCTCCAGCCATAGGAGGACTTCTAGCCGGATATGAATTGGCTCGAGCTTTGGGCGTAAGATTTATATTTACTGAGAGAAAAGATAAAAAGATGA